>CAKKRA010000433.1 GCA_919902475.1 Nitrospiria bacterium | reverse complement strand
ATGTGGGGTTTGTTGGTGGCGGATGGCCGTGGGCGCCGATATGTTGGCTTGAGGGGAGAATTTTGCGGCACCTGGGCGCGACACCCTAACCAGCAGCGCGTTTTCGTGCCGTTCGTGTTGAACGGGGGGTTAGATGTTGAGCGGACTGCCCGGCGGACAACACGACACGAAGCGCGTCATTCACCGCAGCCGAGGTCGGGAACGCCTTTGCGATGTCGGGTTCAAGAACGACGACATTCGATCCTTCTTTCAGAATTCGTTTGTGATATTTCCCGCGCTCAGCCTTCGAATAGTTAAACCTGTATTCGGATCGAAGGTCGTCGGCAGCAGTTTTATGTTTCATGGCGTTTACGTTCCTGCGTGGTCGCTAGCCTGCTTGCCGAAAAAGTAGAATGTCCCAATTTTTCAGCGTCCCGCTTCAACAATTAAGTATGGTGTCCCTGGAATTTCACACACAGCTGGAGAAATTCTGCGCCCGTAAGGATCTTGGTTCGGTATCGTTGCTCTAGGAGTTGGCGGCGGCCGTTATCTACGAAGCCCCTTTTGTCATTCGTGACAAAGATTTCGCGTTTTTCTCGGATGTGAGTGCAGAAAATCATTGCGTCACGAAGTTGACGATGTTGTCCGTTAGATAGGTCTTCCCGTTTCTCAGCATTTGGAAATGAACCGCTCGAGATGATATCCAGAACTCGTTCAAAATCAGTAGATTCTTCGTTTTTGCCTGGAACAAATGCACCAGCAACACTTTCTCCGACGAGCCCGGTCTCAAAGAGCTGGGCTCGACGTGTACCGACGGCCGTGATTCCGGACCCGGAGAGTTCACGACCAGTCACGGATGTGTGTGCCACTTTGAATCCTGCAGCCAAGGCCACAGCAAGAAGTCGCTCATCATCGACCAAATTCGTGTCGAGGGTCACGGTGCTCATGCAATCGAAATGTCTAACTTGAATTAGGCAACGCTAATTTCAGTTGATTGACTTGAAATAAGTTCGCCGCAGATAAGCGTAATACGCAAAACCCCACCACCCGAGCACAAAAGAAATCACAACCAGCGTCAGCGACAACGTGACCATGTCGCGGCCAACGGATTGCAGTAATTGCTCCTGCCCACGAAATATCGTGTTGATGAATTCCTGCGTGACGTTACCGCTCATCAGGAATTGCAGCTTGTCGAGGGTATAGAGCGCCCCGCCGATGAAGA
>CAKKRA010000432.1 GCA_919902475.1 Nitrospiria bacterium | reverse complement strand
GGCGCCTTAATGGCAAGCAGGCTTGCATGTGAGAAGACTGAAAAGATTACAGCAATTGCCCTTGTTGCAGGGACATTTGCAGAAAATTTTGCCCCGCGCTGCTCACCTTCAAAACCAATACCAATATTAATGATACATGGAACTAAAGACACTTTTGTGCTGTGGGAGGGAGGAGAGATTGCAGAAAACCTTCCAAGGGGCAGGAGATTTGGCAGGACACAATCAGTGCCTGAGACAGTTAAGTTTTGGGTTACACATAATGAGTGCTCACCATTACCAATAATCACACAGGAGCCTGACAAAGACCCTAAGGACGGCACAAGGGTGCGAAAAGAGGTATATAGCAATTGCAAAAATGGCGCAGAGGTGATACTCTATGCCATTGAAAACGGCGGCCATACATGGCCGAGCGGTCATAAATACCTGCCGGATATAATCGTCGGCAAGATAAGCAAGGATATAGATGCAAATGAGGTTATCTGGGATTTTTTTAAGAGACATTGAAGGATGCCTACTTTACGAGGACATATTAATCTGAGCGTTAAAAGGACTGGCAAGGAGTTCAGGGGGCTGAATGAGTGGATGGATGGGAGCAGTGTTTGCTACAGGGACAGGATAGAGAGGCACAAGATTCCCAATATCCAAAAATTCACTCCTGTTGTAGAACAGCTCTTTGGAAAAGATGCTGTCAATGAATATCTTTATCATTTAAAAGACGATTACGAGGATCATGTAGTAATGAAAATCATCATGTACTTGAAAGGATGGAAGATTGAGGACATCTTTAAATAGATATATGAGAACCCTTAAAGAAAACCCCCTCCCCCAGAGCGGGGGAGGGTATAGCGGGGGGGGGAATAATATATGGAGGTAGATTCTATTAAATATTACCGAAATAACACAGTTTATAGCGCTTTTTCATAGGAGAAACCTTGAAGCGCCCCCTTTATACCGGCTATATCAAACTTAACAAGGCCAACATCAGGGGCAAACCAGTAATAGTTCATCCCCCTGCCTTTCATCTCCTCGCTTACCTTATAGCACCTGTATCTCCCGGCAGGGATTATAATATCCTCAACTGAAATCACCTTGTAGAAGGATGCCTCCCCATCAATATTTATTGGCCAGCAATCGCCAACTGAAAAAGAGGCCCCTTTCCCAATATGAGGGAACTTAATAACAGAGAAATAATGCGCATTATCGCTGTCATTGTTATCGCCGTTGCTGCCTATGCTTGACCACCTTTTAAAGACTGGCTTCTTACTCTCTTTTTTTCCCATTTCCTGAAAATTTAAATTAGAAGTTTTCATAACGACAGTCTCCTTTCTATTTTCTATTGCTGTGCTAACATCGCTGGAAGCCTCTTATTTTTAAAAAATATACAGCATCAGGCCGAATAAAACAATCATTGAAATTATGATTTTTTTGTAGAATTTTATTGATTGGGATGTAGAATTTATTCTACAGAAGATTATTCTTTATTGCGTAACTAATCAATTCTGCATTGTTTTTCAATTTCATCTTAAGGAGGATGCGAAAGCGGTAGGTGCTTACAGTAGGCATACCCAAGGATAATTCATGAGCAATCTCCTTTGTTGACTTTCCAGAGGCGAGCATGGTCATTATCTGATACTCCCTGTCAGAGAGCCTTTCATGAAGAGGCTGCATAACGGCGCTGTCTAAATCACAAGCCAGTTTTTCTGCAAGGGAGGGGCTGATATACTTTCCGCCTTGCGATACCTTTTGTATTGCAGATATTAATTCGTCAGGCGCGCTTTCTTTTGTCAAATATCCTGAAGCTCCTGCCTTTAAAATCCTAACTGCATATTGCTCCTCTGGATGCATGGTCAATATAAGAACAGGGAGTTTTGGCCTTTCAGTTTTTAACTGCTTTAAGACATCCACCCCGCTCATGCCAGGCATGGAGATGTCTAACAAAACAACATTATAGTTGTTTTCCCGCACCTTTTTGAGCGCCTCCTGACCGCTGCCTGCTTCATCTATTGAGGCAATATCAGGGGCATCAGCGAGTATCTGTTTAAGCCCTTTACGCACAATAGCGTGGTCATCTGCTATGAGTATTTTAATCATTTGCCTTCTCTATCAATGGAATATTTACTGTAACTGTTGTCCCGTTATTTGGGCTGCCGCTGATTTGAAAATCGCCTCCAAGAAAAATGACGCGCTCCCGCATCCCTATCAAGCCTAAAGAATTAGGATCAGAATTCTGTTTTTCTGTAATCCCTTTGCCATTGTCACTTACTACTAATAATAATCGTCCGTCCTTCTTTTCCATTCTTACATTGACTGTTGTTGCGTTTGCGTGCCGGGCAATATTTGTCAATGTCTCCTGAAAGATGCGGAAGATTGCAATGGAGCGCTCTTTATCAAGAACAATTTCTTCAGGATTAAAAGTTACCGCGCAGGCAATTCCCGAACGCTTTTTGAATTCTTCTGCATGCCATTCAATTGCAGCAGCAAGGCCGAGGTCGTCCAATACCTGCGGTCTCAATTCTGTGCATATCCGCTTAACCGATTTGATGGTCGCATCAACAATTCCTGACATGGATTCTGTCTTCTCAAATATTGATTTATGGTCACTGTATTTTTTTAATATCCATGACAAGTCCATTTTCATGGCAGTTAATATCTGTCCAAGTTCATCATGAATCTCCCGCGCGATGTTTGCCCTTTCCTCTTCCCTTACCGTCTGAAGGTGCGCAGAAAGATTGCGCAACTGCTCACGCGACTGCTTTAGCGTTTCCTCTGAGCGCTTTCGCTCTAAGGCATATTGGATTGAGCAGGCAAGCAGGTTTCCATCTACCTTGCCCTTGCTCAGGTAGTCCTGCGCCCCTTTTTGAACAGTTATAATGCCGAGCTCATCGTCTTCAAGGCTCGTGAGCACTATGATTGGCATACCGGGTGATTCAGCATACAGCCTTTCAAAGGTATCAATACCACTGCTGTCAGGCAGGTTAAGGTCTAACAACACAGCGTCAAATGCCTCGCTATTTATGCGCTTCAATGCATCATTAAATCTTTTGGCATGTATCAGCTCAAACTTAACCCTGCTGTTTTCCTTTAACAGCTCATTTGTTAATCTTACATAAGCAGGGTCATCCTCAACTATAAGAATCCTAATGGATTCGTCTTTCATTAGATTCACCTTTTGGCGGCAGCTTGACAATGCCGAGCCAGAAATCCTCTATAGATTTTGTAACCTTTAGAAACTGTTCAAGGTCAACAGGTTTTGTAACATAGCAATTGGCATGGAGCTTGTATGTTTTCAGGATATCCTCCTCTGCCTTGGAAATAGTCAATACAACAACAGGGATGCTCTTCAATTTATCATCAGCCTTAATCTCTGCAAGCACCTCACGGCCGTCTTTTTTAGGCAGATTCAGGTCAAGCAGAATAATATCCGGCCTGGGTGCGGTTTTGTACTTATCAAGATGGCGAAGAAAGGCGATGGCCTCAACACCGTCGTTTACCACGCTCAAATTGTTTACAATCTTGGCGTCCTTAAGCGCCTCCTTTGTCAGACGCACATCTGCTGGGTTATCCTCTACTAACAATATCTCTACAAGCCTGCTATTGTTTTCTTCATTCATCTGATTTGCCTCCTTTTATAAAATGATTACACAGATTAAAGAATATGATTACACAGATTAAAAATTAATAAATGGGTTAAATTTTTAATAATCTGTGTAATCCGCTTTTATAATCGGTGCAATCAAGGCATCACTTTTGTGAACGCCTATTGGTATTGTAAAATAAAAAGCAGAGCCCTTTTGCGGCTCTGACTCTACCCATGTTTTTCCTCCATGCCGTTCTACAATCCTTTTGCATATTGCAAGGCCAATGCCTGTGCCCGGATACTCTTCCTTGCCATGAAGGCGCTGGAAGATTAAGAAGATACGTTCATGGTATTGCGGGTCAATGCCAATGCCGTTGTCACGCACTGAAAATACCCATTCGTTATCCTTTGCCTCTGCTGACACATGGATGCGCGGCGCTTCTTTGTCTGAAAACTTAATGGCATTGTCAACGAGGTTTTGAAACAGCCGCATTAGCTGCGAGGCATCTCCCATTACTATTGGCAGATGGTCATTTGTAATTAAGGCGCCGCTCTTTTCAATAGCCACATGCAGATTGGCGCGGACATGGCCGAGAATCTCCCCGCAGTCAGTCTCTTCAAAAGGCCTTCCCTTTGTATTTATCCTTGAATAGCTCAGCAGGTCATTGATCAGCCTCTGCATGCGATTAGCGCCTTCTACTGCGTATGAAATGAACTCATTTGCATCTGTGTCTAATTTGTCTTTGTAGCGTTTTGACAAAAGCTGCGTAAAGCTGGATACCATCCTGAGCGGCTCCTGCAGGTCATGGGATGCCACATAGGCAAACTGTTCTAATTCCGAATTGGAGCGTTTTAGTTCATCTGTATACTTTTTTAAATCTTTATTTGCCTGTTTAAACGCATCCTCTGCCTTCCTGCGTTGCTCAATGGCTTGCTTATACTTTGTTACAAAAACCACCCCAGACCATATAACAAAGAGGGCAAGGGAGCGATTTATGAGGACTATCCATAATTCAACGTTGGACGGCGCTGGAGGTGAGAGAAAGAAGCCGATGATAGTTAATATTGAGCCAACTATTCCAGAGGCAAAGGTATAATGCTGCCCGGGCAGATAGAATGAAATCAATACAACAGCAGCATAGGGCACACCGCCTGCAATGCCCAATGGTGTTAGAAGGTCAAATATAAATATCCCTATGGTTAGGAGGACGCTATATAAAATGAACTGTTTAGCCCCATTTTGCTTCATTTGTTTGAATGATAACATAACCGTATTTTTTAATCAAACAAGGTTATTCCCTATATGCACAAGATAATTTTGGAGAAAATTAACATCTTCACAAAATATAGGAAAAGGCCTATAATATTTTATAAATGCAACTTATAATTAAATATCTCCACGAGTGGATGGATGGGCAAAATTGATAGAACCATATCTTAAAAATTTCCATATATTTGAGGGATTAAGCTGCGATGAGGCCCGCAAGCTTGGGCATATGGTCATAGATAAACATTTTAAGGCAAAGGTCATCATCTTTTCTGCTGATGAAAAGGCTGAATATGTTTATCTTATTCGTGAAGGACATGTGAAGCTTTATCGCCAGACCGAGGACGGCCGTGAAAATATTATTGCCATTCTTGGCCCAGGAGATGTGTTTGGTGAATTCGTATTCGCTGAGGAAGTTTGCCACTCTATGTTTGCAGAGGCCTTTGAGAACTCGCTGCTTTGCATACTGCCTCGTAAAAATGTTTTAAAGCTTCTTCTGGATGAACCTGCTATTGCGCTGACCATCATCAATAATATTGGGAAACGCCTTTCACAGACCGCATATTTTATTGAAAACCTAAGCACATACGATCTCACACTGCGTCTTGGCAAACTGCTGCTCCTTCTTGCAGGGGAATACGGAAGTAAAACAGATGCGTCAAAAATAAAAATCCGCCTGACCCATCAGGATATAGCAAATATGATAGCCACATCTCGACAAACTGTAACGACCTTGATTAATCAGTTCAAAGAGCTTGGGTTTATCCGTTATGAAGGAAGGGAAATAATCGTAAACTGTCCTCTTCTTTCAGATTTTATAGAAAAAAAACAACAGGCCAAATCTTAAATTCTTCTTAAGCTACAAGAGCCTTTCTATTTTCTATTTGCGCCAATTATCTCATTTCTTAGCATTATGTCGCCGCCGCGACAGACATCTTTTATATTTTCTGATAATGTAATTGCGATTATAGGGAGGGCAGGAATGAAGGAAACGGTTTTAATAATTATTCTGGGAATTCTGCTGGCGATGTTGTTATTGCAAAAACTTTTTATGCTTAAACAAAAAGCTGCTCATAAAAACATTCAAGCAAAAAATAAAGACGGCATTTATATTTTTACCTCGCCGACATGCGCTATATGTAATCAGATAAAGAAAGTATACTCTGATTTAATTGAGCATAAGCTGATAACAATATTTGATGTTATACAGGATAAGGATATAGCAATAAAATACAAGATTATGTCAGTTCCAACTACTGTAGTAATAAAGGATGAAAAGATTGCCATGATTTTTTATGGATTTATAAAGCCGGTGGAACTATCGCAATGGTTATGAAAATAATTTTTAATGGAGGTAAGATGAAAACAAATCAAGGATTAGTGGAAAGAATCATCCGTATTGCCTTTGGGCTTGGCGGTATAGCAGGCGGCTATTTCATGGGCGGTGAATCTAATTATTTTTCAATCGGACTCATGGCTGCAGGAGCAATACTTGTAGGAACTGGAATCATTGCCTACTGTCCGGCATGGCATGTATTGGGGATTTCAACGAGGCAAGAAAAATAAATGGAGAAAGAGATAGAATACAATTTATTGGTTGATATACGAGGCATTTGCTGTGCCCAGCCGATTATTCGTCTTGCAAAAGAGTTAAAAAACATAGAGCATGGCGAAGTCATTCTTGCTGTATCAGATAAAACCTCCATGCTCAATGATATCCCTGCATTTTGCAATAAGACTAATAATCAGCTTATACATCATGAAGAAGTTAACGGTGTGCTGCGGTTCTGGATTAAAAAAATATAGAGAAGATTACCGCTATCTTCTGCCTTCGGTCTATCTAATTAAGACTGCCTTTTCGAAATTGCTTGGTCTCTTCTTGCAATGATTTCTATTTTCAAGTAAAATCAAACTGTGAAGGAGTATAAGGATATAATTGACTTTCATGGCCATAGCTGTCCTGGGCTCGCCCTCGGCTACAGGGCTGCAAGGGCAGCCTTGAAGGAGATGGCTATGGAAGATATCTCAGAGGACGAAGAGCTTGTCGCCATTGTAGAGAATGACTCCTGTGCAGTGGATGCGATTCAGGCAATTACAGGCTGCACCTTTGGAAAGGGCAACCTCATCTTCAAGGATTATGGAAAGCAGGTCTATACCTTTATTAAACGGCCGTCGGGAGATGCTGTAAGAATTGCCATTGATTTTACACCTCCTGAGGAAACAGAGGATGAAAAAAGAATGTGGCAGAGATATTCGCATGGCGACCGTTCTGATGATGTGTTAAAGGTTGTACATGATAGAAAGGCAAGGAAGATAATGACCATACTTAAAGCAAAAGATTCTGAGTTGTTAAAGATAACCAAAATGATGCTGCCTCCTCCAGAAGAGGCAAGGATATATCAGAGCATTAAGTGCGAAATATGCGGTGAAAAAACCGCAGAGCCAAAGGCAAGGGTTAAGGAAGGTAAGATCGTCTGCATCCCGTGCTTTGAGAAGAAATAACATGCTTCTAAAAAAACATGAGTTTGAAGAGATAATCAATGATGCAATAAAAGAGCTGCCGCGGGTTTTGAGGGAGAAGATGGAGAATGTTGAGATTATTATTGAAGAGTGGCCTTCTAAAGAGGTTTTGGATGAGATGGGGATGTCATCAAGATACGGCTTATTAGGGCTATACAGGGGGATTCCCATGCCAGAGAGGGGGACAAATTATAACTTTGCCCTTCCGGATGCAATAACGCTTTATCAGGGGCCGATTGAGAGCATGGCCAAAGACAAAAATGAGATAAAGAAAAGGATAAAGGAGGTGGTCTATCATGAGATAGGCCATTATTATGGATTTAGCGAAGAGGAGTTAGAGGGACTTGAAGAGGGTTAGGAGGATATATGCCGTCTGTAGAAAAACACACAGAGCTAAGTTTTAAAAGAACTGGAAAGGGGTATAAAGCGCTTCACCAGTGGATGGAAGAAGATAAATTAGTAAGGCATGACATTGCTAATATTCTTGAACTGCTGCCTGCTGTAGAAAAGCTGTTTGGAAAAGAAGGCCAAAAAGAATATCTGTGGCATATAAGAGATGATTATGAGTTAAATATAGTATGGAGAATCCTTAGAAAGCTGCGAAAATTGAAAGGCTGAGAATTAATAACATGGCTAAGAGTTAATGAACCTGCTGCTTCCTTCTGCTCCTTTTGCCTGACACTGCCTGCGATGGACTTCCTAAATTAAAGACCACCTCTGCGCCGAATAACAGGATAGATGCAGAGTAGTATATCCATAATAGAAAGACGATTATCGTCGTAAGAGAGCCGTAGAGGCTTTTGTAATCTGCTACTTCACCCACATACCATGTAAAAATGTGTTTTGCAGCCTCCCATAATATTGCTGTTAAAAAAGCGCCGCTGACTGCGTCTTTTATCCTTACTGTTTTACTTGGAAGGAATTTATATAGCCATATCAACGATAGAAAGACGAGAATAAATGGAATTAAATAATTTATTATTGTATCGTGGATAAAAAGAAAATTTATTGATATTTCTATATACGGAATACCAATAAGGTCAATCTCTGCTGTCTTTAATATCTTTGTTAAAGATGTAATCCCAATAGAAAAGAGATATAGTACCCCTGAAAAAAATACCATAAAAACAGAGATAGTAGTTGTATAAATAAATGTCCTCGGTTTTTTTGTTTTAAAGGCTATATTGACTGCATATTCAATGGAATAAAATACCTGTATAGCCATCCACAAAAAAAGCGCTGCATTCATTGCATCTGAAAATCCCTTTACGCCTGAAAGCCTTTTTATCTCCTTTATAATAGATTGGTCAATATGAGGGAAGAAAATTTTTAAAAACGGCACAATGTTTCTGCTCACATCATCGTTTGCGCCAAAGATGGAAAAGAGGGCTGATATAATAATTATCAGAAGAGGGAATAGAGACATCAGTGCAAAGAAGGATATGGATGCAGCATGTGTAAAGCAGTCGTCCCACCAGAAGTCAATCAAGGATTTGACTAAGACCCTGACTGTTCTCACCTGCTCCGCCTTTTTTTTATAAATATCTTTATTGGCGTGCCTATAAAGCCAAAGGCATTGCGGATGCCCTTTTCCATATAGCGGATATAATCCTCCTTAACTGCCTCTGGATAATTGCAGAAGATGATGAAGCTCGGCGGCCTTATTGATACCTGCGTGATGTAAAAAAACTTTACCTCCCTGCCCCTGTGCATCGCAGGCACATGGCCTTTTTTTATTGTTTCAAATACCCTGTTTAAATCGCCTGTTGATACACGCTTTGAGTATTCTGAGATTATCTCGTCTATCAAAGGATACATCTTTGCCACACGCTGCTTTGTGAGCGCTGAGATATAGAGTATTGGCGCATAGTTCATAAAATGGAGCTTTGTATTTATTGCGTTGCTGTATTGGTCTGCTGTCTTTGTGTCCTTTTCAACCAGGTCCCATTTGTTTACTGCTACAATGCAGCCCTTGCCCCCGTCTTTTATATAGCTTGCTATCTTTAGGTCCTGATCTGTCATGCCTTCAAAGCCGTCAATCATCAAAATAGCAATATCGCATTTGTCAATGCTCCTGAGGGCGCGGAGCACGCTGTATCTTTCAACAGCCTCAGCAATCTTCGGCCTTTTCCTCATGCCGGCAGTGTCTATAATTATGTAATCCTTTTTATTATATCTTACAAGCGTGTCTATTGAATCCCTTGTTGTCCCTGGCAGCTCGCTGATAATCATCCTCTCCTTGCCAATAAGCGTATTTACAACAGTAGACTTGCCAACATTGGGCCTTCCAACAATGGCAATCTTTGGAATCCCTGCCGCCTCTTTTTCCTCTATCTTTACTACCAATATATGGCTACAGACTGCGTCAAGCAGATCATCAATGCCAAGGCCGTGCGCTGCAGAGACAGAGATTATATTTTCAATGCCAAGGCTATAAAATTCTGGCAGTATTGCCTCCCTCTTTTTGCTGTCAATCTTGTTCACTGCGTAGATAACAGGTTTTTCAACTTTTCTCAGATAGGCTGTAATCTCGCTGTCTATTGGAGTCAGGCCGTCCTTTCCATCCATCAAAAAGATTATTACATCAGCCTCTGTAATGGCAAGCTTTGTCTGCTCTTTTACAAGGCGGAGGATATTATTTGTGGTTGCCGGCTCAAAGCCTCCAGTATCAATAAGCGCGAATTCCTTATCAAGCCATGAGGCATGGGCATAGTTCCTGTCCCTTGTTACACCAGGGATGTCCTCTACAATAGCAATCGGCCTTCCAACAATTCTGTTAAAAAGTGTGGACTTTCCAACATTCGGCTTTCCAATAATCGCAACAACTGGTTTGTGCATGATTGTTAAGTTACCATAGAGAGGTTTTTTATTCAAGAACATTCAGGACAGGCACGATATCTGCCCCCAACATATATCCATCAGTAAATTATAAAACTTCTTGACTCATACCATATTATTTTATAGGATTACAGCATAACTCATTCCATCGGATACTGCGAACCACTCCGCTGTTTGCAATCATTGAGATGGAGAAAATTATGATTAATGATGTTGTTAAAGGCATTCTACAATTTTTGTTTCACCTTTTAGTAGAACTTGTTTTATTCTATAGCGGAGAAATTTTTCTTTTTTTTGCTACCGTTGGCAAGAGGAGACCTCGGTAGAATTACTATGTTAATGAACCATTGTCAAAATTTGTTATATTCACCGAAATCAGCACATGGATTGGGTTTGCATTTTGGCTTTTTGTTGCATGGATAATAAACAGTGTATTTCTTAACTGATGTTAGGCCGTTAAAACGAGACAATGCTGAATGCATTAGTACCTCAGCCTTCACTGTGAAGGCACCCGCATCATACCTTTCCACTATTATTACTTTGCAGTAAAGAAACCCCTTACTGGCAGCAATGTTTCTTATAGTATTAATTGGTGACCCAGTTGCCTTAGAAAAGGCAAAAGAAGCAAAAAAAGAGCAGAGTTAAGAAAGCTTCGATACAACTTTTTATGATTGCTGCTCTATCAATCAGTTATAAATGCGGACTCAGCACTGTTAACCCCTCTGCCGCAGCAGCGCTGTTCAGCTTCTCATCAAAAGAGGAAAAAGAGAGCGAGACGCCGTTTTGCTGTTTTTTTATTAGCTTTACAGAAGAAAGATGAACAGCATCAAACCCTCGTAAACCATATTTTTGCGCTAAGCGCCCTGCTTCAATTTCATAAAAATCAACCACAGCAAAACTAAGCCATTCTCTGGAAAAAGATTTTAGAATAGTTTCATATTCGCTCTTTATTAAGTCACCGGATTTGAATCGTCTGTTGAAAGCAGAGATAGTCTCTGGATATGCTACGCGGCAAGTTGAGACTATTTCAGCGCCTCTAACCCATTTTTTAACCAGATTGGAATGGGTTTCCTCAATATATAATTTTACAAGGCTGCTGGTGTCAAGATATAGTATCAACGGCGCTCCTCAAGAACAGTCTTTGAAACGGGTTTTCCTTTAATCTTGACGCCCTTTACTCCCTCAGGCTTTCCGCCAGACCATTTAGCCCTGCCTGACGAAATTAGGGTTTTTATAGTCATCCTTTCCCTTGAAATCGGTATAATTATTGCCACTTCATTACCATGCTCGGTTATTATAATCTCCTCACCGCCGCATACCTTGTCAATATAGCTGCTCAGCTTAACCTTTAATTCCTTTATTCCAACAGAGATCATAACTACCTCCATTTCAAAATTATTTATGGTCACATTTTACCATAAAAGTGGTTACATTACAAACCTTATTAACATATATTCAATCCGGACAGATAGGACGCCTGTTCCCAGCAGGCAAGAAAAACCCCTTGCTGCCAACAATCTCCTCCTTTCTGTGTTAAAATAAAACATGGGTTTAATTATTAAAGAGATAAAGGTTAAGTCTGTGCTAACCAAATCAGGAATCCCTGGGGCTGATTATTGCATTAATCCCTATGTCGGCTGTTTTCATGGCTGTAGATATTGCTATGCAACATTCATGAAAAGGTTTACAAACCATACAGAACCATGGGGAAAGTTTGTTGATGTAAAGATAAGTGCGCCGGAGGTTTTAGAAAAACAGATTAAGAGAGCTGCAAGAGGAAGTATTATAATCAGCTCAGTTACAGATGCATACCAGCCGATTGAAGCAAGATACAAACTTACAAGAAAGTGCCTTGAAGTCCTTTTGCATCACCAGTTCTCTATAGATATACTTACAAAGTCCCCGCTTGTCCTGCGTGATATGGATCTGATAAAAAGATTTAAGGACATATCAGTTGGTATAACAATAACAACTGATGACGAAGGCATGAGAAAGGTTTTTGAGCCAAATGCGCCGTCTATCTCCGCAAGGGTTAATGCCTTAAAAAAACTCCATGAAAATGGAATTGCGACTTATGCCTTTATTGGTCCTGTGCTGCCCATGAACCCAGAGGCGTTAACAGAGAGGATAAAACCTTATGCTGACAGTATCATCATTGATAGGATGAACTATATGTCAAAGACCGTTAGGATATACAGGCAATTGAAATTAGAAAGATGGCTTGAGGATGCTTTTATAGAAAACATTATCTATATATTTAAAAAAGGATTTGCTAAAAAGCCTGTTAGCATCTGCTGATGCTGTTCAGTGTTTAACGCTTGACGTTTAACGCATCAAGATATATAATATTTAAAGGTGATAAAATCATTCAAAAGCAAAGAAGCAGAAAAGATATACAGCCGCGAGGTTTCTAAGAAGTTACCAGTTAATATCCAGCAGGTCGCACTGAGAAAATTACGCATGATTAATAACGCTAAGAATATCAATGATCTGAGAATTCCGCCTGCAAACAGACTTGAAAAGCTTAGCGGCAACCGTGAAGGTCAATATAGCATAAGAATCAATGATCAATGGCGCATTTGCTTTATCTGGCTGGATGGCAATACGCATGATGTGGAAATTACAGATTATCATTAAAGGAGAGAATTTATGAAAAAAAGAAAATTACATCCTGTGCATCCCGGTGAGGTTCTTTTAGAAGAATTTCTCAAGCCAATGGAATTAAGTCAGCACAGACTCGCATTAAATATTGGCGTACCTGCGCGAAGAATAAACGAGATTGTCCTTGGAAAAAGGAGAATAACCGCAGATACCGCGCTCCGCCTGGCAAGGTTTTTTAGAACATCTGCCGAGTTCTGGATTGGATTGCAGTCACAATATGATCTGGATGTTACTGCTGATGCGCTTAGCGACCGGCTTGAGCGAGAGGTAAGGGAATATTCAGAGGCGATATGAATACTATAGGAAGTTGTTCAGTTAGAGAATTATAAACTTTATTTTCGGCATGGAATATTGAAAACAGGTTAACAATATTATTAGACATATGAAGCTAATATTTATTATTTTAACACTATTAATTACCTCTTTAGCATTTGGAGATACTGATAAATATAAAGAATTGCGTCTCAAGCAATGTGATGAAGAAATTAAGCATGTTGGTGGACCATGCTTAGACGGAGCAAGCCGTTCATATAAAGGCAATCTTCCAGAACAACATCGGAATATTAATGGGTTCCTTCTTAGTGGTAATTCCTTTAAGGAAGCTGAACAAATATTTGGTGAAGCACCGATATGGCATTCTGGTGATGCCGCGGCATCAGAATATAAGGTCTGCTACATTTCAGAATCGCAAAAACAAAAAATTGTTCTTGTTGTTGCATCAAATTCCGAAATGACAGGGGGCAAGATGGTAGATGAACTCAGGCTTATTCAAGGAGATGTTGATTTTTTAAATCAATGTGGGACAACTTTAATCAAACCTGAAAACTTGCGAACAAAAAGCGGTATTTATCTTGGTATGCCAATCAAAGAGTTCAAGAAAATTATGGGAGAGCCCTCAGGCATCAATGATGGCCTCTTATTTTATGTTTACTGTGAGCGTAAGCCATACAAACTGGGTGATACTTGGTGTGTAGAGAATGGTAAATCAATGGCTGAACGTTGCTCAGGCATTTCAGCGCGTTTTATCAATGGAATGCTGCAATGGCTTACAATTGGTTTTGGTGACTATGTTTGCTAAAATGCATAACAAAAAACTTTCAAGAAGGGTGGGATGACAATTCTCAACTACCCTTTTCTACCCTTAGATAGCCTGTTAAAACAAGCCCCTAATGAATGCGTTAATATCTCATTCCTCACTGTGAAGATGCCCTTGCCCTCCAATTAGCGAGAGAAACCCCTTGACTCATACCATACTATTTTAACCACTTTTTTACTTTTTATACTCCTTTAATACCTGCTCACAAAGGCTTTTCATATCCACGCCTTTTAGAAGAGCTTTGTTTCTTCCTTGAATTAACAAGGCATCTGTGCTAATAATTAGCTATGCTAAATCAGAGACAGGATGCTGACACCACATTAAAGATTATCACAAAAGGTCACGCTAAAACACTTCTCCTTAAAAAGGTAAAGCTTGCTGTAACAAAGGGCAGG
>CAKKRA010000431.1 GCA_919902475.1 Nitrospiria bacterium | reverse complement strand
TATTCTGTTTCTGTTCCTGTTGGCTATACATTGTCAATAATACTCTTTGCAGGCATCAGGGAGCGTATAGATATTGCGCCGATACCGAAATTTCTGAAAGGCTATCCAATCATATTTATAACTGCGAGCATGATGTCTATGGCCTTTCTTGGATTCAGCCATTTGTTTGGGTTATAATAAGGATATTATTCTCTCTTGGTGGAGAAGGTTAATGATATTTCTCCCTCTCCCTTGACGGGAGAGGGTTGGGGTGAGGGTGAATTTTAAATGTTAACAGAAGCAATAATCAGTTTAGGAGCAATCGGCTTTGCGCTTGGCGCAGGGTTATCATTAGCAGCAAAGAAATTTGCTGTTGAGGTTGACCCGAAAGAGGCAGCAGCGCAAGCTGTTCTGCCCGGCGCAAATTGCGGGGCATGCGGCTATCCGGGTTGCAGCGGTTTTGCTGCAGCAGTGGCGCGCGGAGAGGCGCCTGTAAATGCCTGCGTTGTCGGCGGCGAGGCAGTAGTAAAACAGCTTGCTGCCATAATGGGTGTTGAGGCATCGGCGAATGAGAAAAAGGTTGCTGTAATATTCTGCGGTGGCGGAAACGCAGAGGCAAAGAAAAAGTTTGAATATTACGGCGCTCAGGACTGCAGGGCAGCAATACTTGTTGCAGGCGGAAACAAGACCTGTCCTAATTCATGCCTTGGACTTGCTTCATGCGTTAAGGTCTGTCCATTTGATGCAATGGAGATGAATGAAAACGGTCTGCCAGTAGTATTTGAGGACAAATGCACTGGTTGCGGCAAGTGTGTTGAAGAGTGCCCGAAACAGATTATAAGCCTTATCCCTATTTCTAAAAAGGTGCATATCAGATGCAGCTCAAGGGACAAGGGCGCTGTTGTAAAAAAATACTGCGGTGTCGGCTGTATTGCATGCGGAAGCTGTGTTAAGGTATGCCCCTTTGAGGCAATTACACTTATTGATAATCTTGCGCAAATAAATTATGATAAATGCACAAACTGCGGCCTGTGTGTGCGTGTATGCCCAACACATACCATTCAGGACTACATGAAGGAGCGATTAAAGGCATTTATTAATGAGGGCTGCAATGGCTGTACTATATGCGCTAAGGTCTGTCCTGTTGATGCCATATCAGGAAATCCAAAGGAGCTGCATGTGGTTGACCCTGCAAAGTGTATTGGGTGCATGATGTGTGTGCCGAGATGCCCTAAGAAGGTGATTGAGCTTGTTGTGCCAGAAGAAATGTTAATCGGCGCTAAGAAATAAACGGCGGGGGGGTATTCTGCTCGTCCTGATAACTCTCCTTCATCCAGCTTGTAAGGAGTACAAAATTCCTCAATGGTGTAAAGTCATCAAGTGATATCTTTGTAAAACTCACCCCATGCCGTATCCCATCCTTGTCAGTAGTCTTCTGCGACTCTGTCCAGACAACTGTTGCCTCTGCATTTATAGCTACAAGCTCATCTGATGACGGCAAAAAACTCTTTGGTATGTAGATTTTTAAGGAAAGATTTGTTGAAAGCGAGAGCAATTCAGGCAATAGCAGCATAAGGCCGCCTTCTCCGATTGTCTCTGCCTTTGCTTTTTTGAATTTCTGGTTCTTTGAGTCTTTCTGTTTATACTCAATAGGAAAGGATATGTCCTCAATTCTTAGAAATCTTCTTGCCTGAATGCCTTTTTTCTCATCTTTGCTCATGGTCTTCTCCTTACAGAATAAGCAAATTTTATATTAGAACAGGCTTAATGTCAAGGAAAAGCTAAAAATGGCTTGTTTAATAATCATTGTGCTGTTAAAATCCACAAAAAGGTCTTTGGTGCGAGATTATGATAAAAAACAGATTCGCTGTTGTAGCGGTTGCAAGGGATGTTATTAAATCCTTCCACTATGCTGTCCCTGAACACCTGTCAGATATAATTGCAGAAGGCATGCGTGTGCTTGCGCCTTTTGGCAAAAGCAGGATAGAGGGATATGTAACAGGATTCACTGATAAATCAGATGTAAAAGATGTGAAGGACATCATCTCTCTTATTGATGATGCTCCTGTTCTCTCATCTGAAATGCTTAACCTTGCAAAATGGATTGCTGAATATTATCTTTCATCCCTCGGAATGGTAATAAAGATGATGCTGCCAGCAGGTTTTGGTGTAAGTGAGCAGAGATATCTGAGGATTATCAGCAATCCGGATAGCCTTTCTGCTGCTCCGCTTCAGGAGCAGATTGTAAATCTTATAAAAGAGAAAAAAGAGGTGCGGCTTGATGCACTAATAAAAAAGCTAAATAAACAAGGCGTATATTCTGCAATTGATGCGCTAAAGCAAAAAGGTATAATTGAGGAATTCTTTAAGGAGATTAAAAAGAATAATCTGAAAAAGGAGATTTATTATAAGGCGAGAGACCTCTCTATAGGAAATGAAAAAGATATCAAGTCAATCATTCAACAAAATGCATTAAAATTAATAACAGAAAAGGGAGAAGCGCCGTTATCTGAGCTAAAAATAAGGGGCGTCAGCTTAAGCGCCCTGCAAACCCTTTATAAGAATGGCCTGATTGAAAGGATTGAAAAAGAGGTTACAAGAGACCCTTTTAGCATATTAGATATCCCACAGGAGCAGGCAGCTACTGTGCTTTCAGATGCGCAGGATGCAGCATTAAAAAATATCAGTGGCGGCATTGAATCAGGCGGATTTGCTCCATATCTACTCCACGGTGTTACAGGCAGCGGCAAGACAGAGGTGTATCTGAGGGCAATTGCATTGATAAAGGAAAAGGGTAAAGATACAATTGTGCTTGTGCCTGAGATTGCCTTAACGCCGCAATTAGTGATGCGATTTAAGGCGAGATTCAGGGATAAAATTGCTGTGCTGCACAGCAGGCTTTCACCTGCTGAGAGATTGGATGCATGGAGGAGGATAAAAAATGGCGATGTTGATATTGCCATTGGAGCACGCTCCGCAATATTTGCGCCCTTCAAGAACCTCAGTTTGGTTATTGTAGACGAGGAGCATGACCAATTATATAAGCAGGAGGATGGCGTAAGATATAATGCCAGAGACATGGCATTGGTCAGAGGTAAATTCAATAATGCTGTAGTAATACTCGGCAGCGCCACACCTGCTATAGAAACATATCATAATGCAAAAACAGGAAAGTATAATTATCTTACCCTGCCTGAAAGGATAGACAAAAGGCCTATGCCAGAGGCGGTAGTTGTTGATCTGAGGAAAGATAAGACAGCCCTCTTTTCTGAAAAGCTGATTAATGCCATAAAAGACCGTTTAACAAAAAAGGAGCAGACCATCCTTTTTTTAAACAGACGCGGCTTTGCGCCTGTTTTGCTATGCAGGGACTGCGGGTTTAATCTTCAGTGCCCTAATTGCAGCATAGCGCTTACCTATCATAAGTCTGATGAGATAATGAAATGCCACTATTGCGATTTTGAAATTGCGCCTCCTGATAACTGCCCTCATTGCAAAGGGTCAAAAATGCGCTTTATCGGCCTTGGAACTCAAAGGATTGAGGAGGATGTGAAGAAATTCTTTTCAGAGGCACGGATTGCGCGGATGGACAGGGATACAACTGGAAAGAAGATGGCGCACTATGAGATTGTAAAAGGCGTTATTGATGAGGATATTGATATACTAATTGGAACACAGATGGTAGCAAAAGGCCATGACTTTCCAAAGGTCACCCTTGTAGGCGTACTCCTTGCTGAGGCAGGCTTGTTCTATCCTGATTTCCGCTCTGCTGAAAGGACATTTCAGATTATTACGCAGGTTTCAGGCCGGGCTGGCAGAGCCCATTTAAAGGGTAATGTTATTCTTCAGACATATAATCCTGAGCACTACAGCATCAGTTATGCAATTAATCATGACTACGAAGGCTTTTTTGATAAAGAGATGTCATTCAGAAAGGAGCTCAATTATCCTCCATTTGCAAGAATAACATCTGTGCTGCTAAAGGGCAATGACCCTAAAAAGGTTGAAAAGACAATACAGGAGTTTTCATTGATATTAAAGCAGATGATAAAAGGAAAAGGGATTGAGCTTCTCGGCCCTGTGCCAGCGCCTGTTTCAAGGATTAGGGGAAAGCACAGATGGATATTGCTTATTAAAGCTAAGGAAATAAGTTTAATCAGAAAGACCCTGATTGCCAGCCTTGAAAAATTAAAAACAAAGACTTCCCTTTCAGGCATTGATATTGAGATTGATATAGACCCGCAGTAGAGGCAATAACCTAACTATGTCAGGAACATGCTTCTGGCAGCCCGGCTAACATAAAGACAGTAAGGTTACATGATTATATTGTAAACCTAACCTTTAGGTGTGTCCACTATTTCGGGGGAAGTGTAGCTGTCTTTGTTAAGTTTTTTATTGACACCTGCTTAGCATTTGTCTACATTTACTGATAGATGAAGGCGCGGTTATTATAACTTATGGTAAGATAGCGTTAAGAATAGCAGTGAAGAAATGGTGCCGGAGGAGAGAATCGAACTCTCATGGGGTTGCCCCCGCGGGATTTTGAGTCCCGTGCGTCTACCAATTTCACCACTCCGGCAGTGAGATAAAATATTAATAACATATAACAATAAGTGGTGTCAAGAAGGATATTATGAGCAACAATACAAGAAATTTTATTGCAACAGGTTTTTTATTCTTTTTAATCGGCGTTACGCTGGGAACAGCCCTTATCATTAATGGCGCGAGGGATATTCTCGTACCTTTTGTGCCAGGGTTTTTTCTTGCCCATTCCCACATTAATATCTTTGGTTTTATCTTTATGGTTATCTTTGGTGTGAATTACCACTACATCCCTGTCTTCAGCAATCGTTCTATGTACAGCGAGAAGTGGGCGAACTATCACCTCTATATGATGATTGCTGGTGTTATTGGAATGGCAATAGGTTTGTCAGTTTTAAACAGGGCAGGGATTGTCATATCTGCCATATTTGAGGCTGCTGGGGCATATCTCTTTATGTTTAACATCATAAAAACCTTTACACAAAAACCGCAGATTGATAAAGAGCCGTTAAAGGATGAGCGCTATATTGAAAGCGATAAAATAGCTGTAAAGTTTACAAGGGTAAGCACGCCCTATCTTCTCCTCGGCACAACATTAACTATCTTTGTTTCTCTGATGCCTGACGGTTATATAAGATTCAGGCCTGTTATCTATCATACCTATTTTCTTGGCTGGATAGCAATGATGGTATTTGGCGTTGGCTATCACATTCTTCCGAGATTCGCAGATAATAAGGTCCACAGCCTGTTTCTGATGCGGCTTAATCTCAAACTTGCTAATATCGGCATTGCTGGATTTGTTTTCTCATGGCTTCTCAGCCTCTTTTTTAGTTCCGCCTTTTTAGGCAATCTAAGGCATCCATTTGGCATCCTCACTGTTTCTGCGCTTTTTATATTTGTTTATAATATATGGAGGAGTCTGTTTATAAAAAAGTAGGGGCGAGGCGAGGCCTCGCTCACGTACATTTTTACGAAGCCGTTCAAGCTTTCACGATCTCTGTCCCAACACCCTTGTCTGTGAATATTTCCAGCAGAAGCGCATGTGGAACGCGGCCGTCAATGATGTGGGTCTTTTTTACACTGCCCTTTAATGCAGTAAAGCATGAGGCAACTTTAGGAAGCATACCGCCGACAATTACATTCTTTTTTATGAGCGATTCCACTTCTTTTTTTGAAAGTGTTGAGATGAGCTTTCCTTTCTTATCCATTATCCCTTTTACATCTGTAAGCAAGAGCAGCTTCTCTGCCTTTAATGCGCCTGCAATAGCGCCTGCTGCAGAGTCTGCATTTATATTGTAGGTCTGGCTGTCGTCGCCTATGCCCATTGGGGCAATAACAGGAATAAAGCCCTGCTCCATGACAGAAAGGATAACAGTGGCATCAACAGACTTCACCTCACCAACAAAGCCTAAATCAGAGCCTTTTAATTTAATCTTCTTTGCCTTTATCATCCCCGCATCTTTACCAGTAAGGCCGACTGCCCTGCCGCCGTGCTTGTTAATGAAAGAGACTATCTCTTTATTTACCTTTCCTCCCAATACCATCTCTACTATATCCATTGTCTCTTTGTCTGTAATGCGCTGGCCATGGACAAACACAGGCTTTTTACCCATCTTCTCCATTGTCTTTCCTATCTGCGGACCGCCGCCATGGACGATAACTGGATTGATGCCGACATATTTCATTAATATTACATCAAGAGCAAACTTCTCCTTCAAGCCCTCGTCTGTCATGGCGCTGCCGCCGTATTTTATGACAATGGTCTTTCCAGAGAACTTTTTGATGTATGGCAAAGCCTCAATAAGGATATTTGCTTTTTCAATCAATTTTTCCACGGCAGGATTTTGATATGTTATTAAATGGTGCCGAAGGTGGGACTCGAACCCACATGGGTTTCCCCACACGCCCCTCAAACGTGCGTGTCTACCAATTCCACCACTTCGGCACAAAATGTATAATAACCAACAACCCCTTATTTTGTCAATAGATTTTTGTGTGGAACTGATTAACAGGTTCAAGATTTGATAGGCTGCTGAAAAAGTCGTCAACAGCCTTGATTACACAGATTAGGAAAATGGTTACACATATATTTAAAGGAATTTTAATCTGTGCAATCTAATCTTTTATCTATGTAATCAGAGATTGTTAGGTTTTTTAACAATCTCTGACTTAGCTCATCATAGGAATAATCTTCTCCACAAGCATGTCCCTGTTTGCCTCTGTCACCTCTACCAGCTTTATGTCTTCCCTGTTCTTAATCTGGAATAAGTAGCCGTTCCCCTCGTGCTGAATGGTTGCAACAACGATCTTAGGCGAATTCAGGGCATTCAAAACAGCCTCCTGAAATCTCTCGGAAAGAGTCTCCATCGTTCCAATTTCATCAATAACAATGACATCCTTTTCCTTATCTGTTATTGCAGATTCAAGTGAGGAAACGCCAATCTCTTCCAAAGCCTTCATGTCAACGCCGTATTTCCCAACCTTGTGGGGGCTGTCAAGCTTTGTATCTGCAAGCACACCCTCTTTTCCTTCAAAAGAGAATATCTTAAATCCGGTTCTGAAAAAACCCTCTTTAGTCTCATGTGTGTAGAATCCGCCCGGCCTCAGGCGAAGTTGTGATATCATCTCTGTAACAAGCTTTATCACAAGTGTAGTCTTTCCAGATCCAGGTTTCCCAGTAAGCAGAATATTTACCTTTTTAATCTCCTGTGGCGGCTTTAAGGCTATATCCCTTACAAAGTCTGCACAGTGAAGGTCTCCGTCTCCTCCGCTGAATTTTTTGTTGCATGTCCCGCGCCATGCGCAGATTACGCATAACTGTTTTTCATCAATTGCCATTTACCTGTCTCCTTTTTTCTCCTCTATCTTCTCAATAGAATATCCTGATGTAGTAACATATATGCCATAAACATCCTTATCAGACGGAAAGGTATATACGCTGTTTCCGTAGACTGCCTTTACAAAAGGAAAGCTGCTGCTGTTTTCATATAAATAGAGCCATATTGCGTCTGTCCCGCCGTTTATATCATAGGCAGTGTGCTGCTTTATGTTTTCATCTTCTGCTTTTAAATATCTGCCATGTATCCTTGTTGTCTTATACCCTGTATGTATTCCTATAAAATTTACCCAGTCCTCAAATTTTAATATATCCCCGCCGATTGACCACTGGTCGCCTTTTATCTTGTATATCTTCTCTTCGGCCTTTATACCTTTTTCTACAGGTGTAAATCTGAGAAATATGTCATAATCCAATCCCTTTGTCTTCCTTGCATCTATAATCCCCACCATTTCCTTATGCGTGAATGCCCTGTATGCCTGAAGGTACATTGCTGCCATCAGCATAGAAGAGCCTGTTGTGATAAAGAGCAGGGAGATGAGAAAGACAAAAATCTTTTGAGCTATTCCAATGCCGCCTCTTTCACCCCTCCTTGCAAGAATGCAGTTTATAAAAAGCAGAAGGATTATTAAAAATCCAACAACGATTATAATAGCAGAAATTATTGCCAATCTGCCAGAAAAAAGATTGATGCTGATGTTCAATCCTGAAATGAGGTCTGCCATCTACTCCTCTTCACCAAGCTTTTCTAAATCCTCATCCCTTCCAACCATAATCAACAGATCCCCTTCGTTGAATTTATAATCAGGCTCAGGTATATCAACAGTCCCATCGGCCTTTTTTACAGCCAGAACATTTACATTAAACTTTGTCCGCAGGTTAATATCTTTCAGCATCTTATTATAAAGCACTGACGGACACTTCACCTGTGCAAGGCCATAGCCCTCTTTTAATTCAATATGGTCAATCAGCCGCGGCAGCACAAGGCTTGCTGCCACACGATAGCCCATCTCATCCTCAGGATACACAACCTTTGTTGCGCCTACAAGCCTTAGTATATCGCCGTGAAGCTCGCTCACAGCCCTTGCCACAATCTCCTTTACGTCAATCTTTTTCAATAATGCAGTAACAAGTATGCTCGCCTCAACATTTGCTGCGCCAATCCCGACAATCGCCACATCCACCTTGTCTACGCCTATTGCCTTATAAACCTCTTCTGTATTTGATGTTATCTGAATGGCATGGCTTACATAATCCCTTATCGCATCAATCTTATCCTTTTCTGTATCAACTGCCAGCACCTCGCATCCCTTTTCTGCCAATGTCTTTGCAACCTTAAATCCGAATCTGCCGAGACCAAGAATCGCATACTGTTTCATATAACCCCCCTGTCGCTTCGCTTCATGTTTCGTTGATTAAGTTGAGTAGGTTGAATAAGTTGTCATACATCACAATTAACCTAATCAACTCAATCAACCCAGTCAACCAAATCAACTTTACATCATTATTCAATTTAATATCACTTACCCAATCATAACCTTTTCCTCTGGATAATAATAGTATCTCTTAACCACCTTTTGACCGACTAAAAGCGCCAGTGTCAGCGGGCCTATCCTGCCCATATACATCATGAGCGAGATCAGTAATTTTCCAGCATCAGACAGATGCGGGGTAAGCCCTGTGCTCAAACCGACTGTGCCAAAGGCAGATACTACCTCAAATAATATATTTATAAACGGCGCCTTTTCTGTAAGAAAAAGGAGAAAGGCAACAACTGCAACAGCAGCCTGCGCTATAAATAACAGGGCAAAAGACTTCTGCACTGCATCCTGCGGTATTGTCCGTTCAAAGAGCTCAGGCACATCCTTTCCGGAAAGCCATCCCCTTGCAGTAGAAAAGAGTATTGCTGCTGTCGTGGTCTTGATGCCTCCGCCTGTGCTGCCGGGCGATGCGCCGATAAACATCAGGATTATCATGATAAAGAGGGTGCCGTTTGACAGCGCCTCCATGTTAATTGTATTAAAACCAGCAGTCCGTGTTGTAACAGACTGAAAATAGGTTGTAAGTATCTTTTCATGCCATGGAAGGTTCTGTATCTGCCCTTTAAACTCTGAAATAAATAACAATATAGCGCCAGCAATAATCAGGGACAGCGACACATTAACCACCACCTTTGTCTGAAGGCCAAGGTGTCTGCGGTGCTCCCTTTTAAAGAAATAACTCTGAAGATTCACAAGCACAGGAAAGCCGATGCCGCCGAGGATAATCAGCGTGGTTATAACAAGATTTACAACAATATCTCCCTTGTATCCTTCAAGATTATTTGAGAACAATGAGAAACCTGCGTTACAAAAGGCAGAGATTGAATGAAAGAGTGCGTTGTAGGCTGACCATGATATCCCCTTGCCTTCTGCATAGAATCTGAGAAAGAGTATAAATGCGCCTGTCATTTCTATTGCAATTGTGAGTTTGAATATCCTCTTAATCAGATCCATAATCTCGCCCATGCCTGTAAAATCTAGAACATCCTGCATAATCATCCTGTCCCTTATTCCAAAGCCCCTGCCGAATATGGTTGCGAAGAATGCTGAGAAGGTCATTATGCCAAGTCCCCCGAGCTGGATAAAGATTAGGATTATTATCTGGCCAAAGGTTGTAAAGTATGTCCCAGTGTCAACAACAGCAAGGCCTGTTACGCAGGTAGCAGAGGTGATGGTAAATAACGCATCTACAAATTTAATCCCTTTTCCACCCGCAGTTGCCGCTGGGAGCATTAGCAATATTGTCCCTGCAAGTATGGCTGCAAGAAAGCTGTAAGCCAATGTCTGCGCAGGGTTTATATTGAGATTTACAAAGAACCCTTTTACTGTCCTGCGTTCAAGAAGAAATTTCAATATAAGATACATTCTTGAAAAGAGGATGTACACCTTTGTGATAAGAAGAATATCAAGAAGAGGCGGAAATTCAGGGAAAAAGAATAGTTCAATAAATAGGCTTGCGAGATAGAAAAATAAAAAAACCATCCATGCCCAGTCAGGCCAGTGCCTTTTGATAAAAAGCATCTTTTCTGTGGCTATAAAAAATTTGAGCGTATTTTCTAAGATAAAAGAAAAGAGGACAAAAAGGTCAAATAAAAATATAAAATTCTTAATCCTCTGCGGAATAATAAAGCCGTATTCTGTAATCAGGGATGCCAGAATTGCAATT
>CAKKRA010000430.1 GCA_919902475.1 Nitrospiria bacterium | reverse complement strand
CTTTGCAGCGCAGAAGCCTGCAAAGCCAATTGCTGTAATACATGCCTCAGAACCGCCTGCTACCATTGCATCAGCATCTCCGCGCTGGATTATCTTAAAGGCGTCGCCAATGGCATGGGTGCCGGATGCACAGGCAGTTGCCACAGCGCTGTTAGGGCCCTTTAAGCCGAAACGGATGGCTATCTGTCCAGCAGCGAGATTTATTATAACAATGGGTATAAAGAAGGGGGAAACCCTTCTTGGACCGTTCTCAAGAAGCCTCTTATAAAAGAATTCAATGGATGAAAGCCCGCCCATGCCTGCGCCGACAATTGTACCGATCCTCGGCGCATTTTCATCTGTAACTTTTAAGGCGCAGTCATCCATAACCATCTGGCTTGCAGCAACTGCAATCTGGATGAACCTGTCCATCTTCTTTATCTCTTTCTGCTCTATATAGTCAGCAGGATCAAAACCCTTTATCTCGCCTGCAATCCTGGATGTCATGTCCTTTGCGTCAAAATGCGTAACCTTGTCTATGCCTGACTCGCCTCTGCACATGGCATTCCAGCTTTTTTCAACCCCTATGCCGAGAGGGGTCAACATGCCTAATCCAGTGACAACAACCCTTTTCTTCAGAGAATCACCTCCAAGCCCATTAAATAATATAGGGGCGGCAGCAACCGTCCCTATAATTTAAATTATCTAAGAATTTACTTAGACCTTCTCTTTGATATAATCAATAGCATTCTGAACCGTTGCTATCTTCTCAGCATCCTCATCTGGTATCTCTATGCCAAATTCCTCCTCAAAAGCCATGACAAGCTCTACTGTATCAAGAGAATCTGCGCCCAAATCATCCACAAAGGATGATTCAAAATTAACCTCATCCTCACTAAGACCAAGCTGCTCTGCTATTATCTTTTTTACCTTCTCATCAACATTTGCCATTAATACCTTCACCTCCTTTAAAATTTTTTATAACTGGAATTACATCCACATCCCGCCGTTTACATGAATTACCTGTCCAGTAATATAGTTTGCCTTATCAGAAGCCAAAAACCTTACTGCATTTGCCACATCCTCAGATGTGCCGAGCCTTCCCATTGGTATCTGTTTGGCAAGACTATCCCTTACATCCTGAGAAAGCGCCTGTGTCATTGCAGTATCAATAAAGCCGGGCGCAACGGCATTTACATTTATGCCCCTGTTTGCATATTCCCTTGCAACACTCTTTGTAAGGCCGATAACACCTGCCTTTGATGCAACATAATTTGCCTGGCCTGCATTTCCCATAACACCTACTATAGATGCAATGCTTATTATCTTGCCGCTCCTCTGTTTTGACATAGGCCGAATTACCGCCTTTATGCAGTTAAATGTGCCTTTTAAATTTATGTCCAATACAATGTCCCAATCCTCTTCCTTCATCCTTACGATCAGATTATCCCTTGTGATGCCTGCATTATTAACAAGTATGTCTATCTTTTTAAACTCCCCTATAACCTTGTCAATCATCCTCTCTACTTCAGCAAAATCAGCAACATTTGCCTTTAAGGCAAGGGACTTTACACCCATTGCGCCAATCTCTTTTGCTGTCTCCTCTGCCTTCTCAAGATTAACATCGGATATTATCACATCAGCGCCTTCACGGGCAAGGGAAATAGCAATTGCCTTTCCAATTCCCTGAGCAGCGCCTGTAACTAATGCAACCTTTCCTTTTAATTCCATTGAACCCCCTTTAATTGTTCAATGCCCTTTTTATCCTCTACATTAAAAATCTTTACATCCTTATTTATTCTCTTCACTAAACCAGACAACACCATACCGGGGCCGACCTCTATAAAAGTATCCACGCCCATCTCTATCATGCGCATCACAGAATCCACCCATAATAAAGGATATGAAAGCTGTTTTACAAGTGAATTTTTAAGCTCTGCTGAATCAGTAATTGCCTTTGCATCGGCATTATTAATTAGCGGCATATTTAGATTTTTAATATCAATCTTATTTAATTCAGCCTCCAGTCTTTTGCCTACAGTCTCCATCAATTTACAATGCGACGGCACGCTTACAGAAAGCGGAACAATCTTTTTTGCGCCCTTCTGCTTTGCGAGCTCCATTGCCTTTTGAACAGCCTTTTTCTCTCCAGCAATAACAATCTGAATCGGCGAATTTATATTTGCAGTAGATACTATACCCTCTTTTTCTGCCTCTTTGCATACACTATTTAGTGCCTCTTTGTCAAGTCCAATTATTGCAGCCATCATTCCAGAGCCCTCGGGATATGCCTCCTGCATAAATTTCCCCCTGTTTTTAACCAATAAAACCGTATCTGAAAAGGAAATTCCGCCTGCTGCAACCACTGCTGAATACTCACCAAGGCTGTGCCCTGCAACAACAGAAGGTAATATACCATGTCTTTTAAGGACTTCGAGGGCTGCAATACTAACTGTTAATATTGCAGGCTGGGTATTCTCTGTTAAATCAAGCTCCTCTTTTGAGCCGTTAAAACAGAGCTGCGACATAGAATAACCGAGCCTCTTGTCAGCCTCATCAAACACCCTTTTTGCCTCATCATAATTTTCAAAGAGTTCTTTTCCCATGCCAGGATACTGTGAGCCCTGGCCAGGGAAGATAAATGCAATTTTGGACACTTTAACCCCTCACCCTAACCCTCTCCCCAGAGGGGAGAGGGGATTATAAACCTATACAACTCTATTCTGCAATCTCTTTAAGATTGCCTCTGCCTCTGACATTATCTCTTCAACAATCTCTTTTGAGCTCTGCCTCTTTTTTACAAGTCCTGCTATCTGACCGCACATTACAGAACCAAAGACCATATCGCCTTCAACTGTTGCAGCGCGGAGTTTTCCTGCGCCGAGCTTTTCAAACTCTTCTACACTCGCACATTCTGCCTCAAGCCGCATAAACTCCTTGGCAAGCTTGTTTTCAATTATTCTCACAGGATGACCTGTCTTTCTGCCTGTAACAACTGTATCCCTGTCCCCGGCCTTTATCACTGCCTCTTTATAATTATTATGAACAGTGCATTCATTAGCAACGATAAACCTTGTGCCAATCTGGACGCCCTCTGCACCAAGCGCAAGGGCAGCGGCAACACCCCTGCCGTCTCCAATGCCGCCTGCTGCGATTACAGGAACCTTAACTGCATCAACTACCTGAGGAACCAATGCCATTGTAGTCAATTCTCCGACATGGCCGCCTGATTCAGTCCCTTCAGCAATTACTGCATCAGCGCATCCCCGCTCCAGCCTCTTTGCAAGCGCTACAGAGGGAACAACAGGGATTACCTTTATGCCCTTTTTGTGAAATGCCTCCATGTATATGCCAGGGTTTCCTGCGCCTGTTGTTACAACAGGCACGTTGTCATTAATTACTACCTCAACAAGCTCTTTAATCTGCGGCGACAAAAGCATAAGATTTACACCAAAGGGCTTTGTAGTCAGCTCCTTTGCCTTTTTAATCTCATCTCTTAGGATTTCAGGCGTCATTATAGCAGAGCCTATTATACCGAGGCCGCCTGCATTTGATACAGCAGCAGCAAGCTCAGCAGTAGAAACCCTTGCCATCCCGCCCTGCAGAAGCGGATATTTGATATTCAGAAGCTCACAGATTCTGGACTTTATCATTTACAATTCTCCTTATCCTCGTTGTCAAAAAGATTTAGCTACCATCTTACTAATGCCGATGCCCATGTGAGACCAGCTCCAAATGCCTCAAATATTATAATATCGTTCTTCTTCACCCTGCCGTCCCTAACTGCCTCATCCAATGCCATTGGCACAGATGCAGCAGAGGTATTCCCAAATCTTTCAATATTTAAAACAACCTTCTCCATCGGCATCTCAAGCCTTTTTACAATGGATTGGATTATTCTGAGATTTGCCTGATGAGGAATTATCCAGCTTATATCAGAAGGCTTCAGATTGTTATATTCAAGGGCTTCTATTACAACTGCCTCCAGCGATTTTACAGCAACCTTAAATGTCTCATTGCCCTTCATCCTCATATAAATAAGCTTATCATCAATCACCTGATGAGAAAGCGGATACCTTGAGCCTCCTCCAGGTGTATATAAAAAATCCCACATGGAGCCGTCTGTATGCAGGTGTGTAGAAAGGATGCCGCGTTCTCCGTTGTCCGCCTGTAAAATAGCCGCGCCTGCCCCGTCGCCAAAAAGGACGCATGTATTTCTGTCGCTCCAGTCAATCATCCTTGAAAGGACCTCTGCGCCAATAACAAGGGCTGTTTTATATGTGCCGCTCTTTATAAATTGGTCTGCAATGGACAAGGCATAGATAAAGCCTGAGCATGCAGCAGATATATCAAAGGCCACTGCATTCTTT
>CAKKRA010000429.1 GCA_919902475.1 Nitrospiria bacterium | reverse complement strand
ATAGGCATATCTTATATCTATTACATCTTTAACTGCTATTTCATCATCCTTTCTCAATATACCTGCCTTTATTAAACCATTCACCGCATCATTAATAAGCCTCTCCTTTGGCATCTCTCTGCCGTCTATATGAGATATTTCAACATACATTGAGCTGCATCCCTCTGGGACAAGAGATTTTGAAAAATTCATTGGAAAACCTAACCTGTAAAATGGGTACTCCTTTTCAGGGAAGTATATCCAGTGCTTGTCTGATATCCCCTCACGCCTGATGCCGAGATTTATATCATACACAGATATGTATTTCAACCCCTTTGCCAGTGATTTAATTTTTACTGGCGCATCATCACAAGATTTTATAAGCTCAGGAAGCGGCATTGTTGATACGAGGAAGTCGTATTCAGCCTCTGCGCCATTTGCAAAGGATATCTTTTTCTTCTTTAATGAAATACTGCTTACCTTCATATTGAAATTTAAATTATTTATATATGGCAGAAAAGACCTTGGCAAGACAGTTATACCTTCATTAACAGGATAATAAAATACCGGATTATAGCCGATCTCCCTATTGCCAATTCCAACAGCGCCAGAAACAACATCTTCAATCTTTGGCATTGGCACAAGCCATGAAACCCAGTCGCTGGTAAGTTTGTCCAATGAAGTTTTCCAGAATTTTTCATTAAATGGAATCATAAAGTGTTTAGCAATCCCTTTGCCAAAGGTCTTGTATATCCATCCCTCAAAACTCTCTTTGTTTTTTTGACCTTTGACCTTTGACCCTTGACCCTGTTTTAAAAATGACTCAATAAACCCCGTAAGACACTCTTTGACCACCTCTTTTGGCAGGCCAAAGGTATTTGACTGAAAGGGATATTCAGTGTAAACACCCTTGGAAAAGATATAGGCCTTTCTTCTCATTTCATTTAGCCTGCCATGGAGGAGATCTAAAACAAGCCCTTTAATCTCTTTATTACGAAAATGCAAAAGGTGGCCTGTGTAATCAAAGGTAAAGCCGTCTATTGTGTATGATTTGCAAAGGCCTCCGACCTCATTCTCCTGCTCATAAATGGCATAATCTTTTTTAAGATGATAGGCAGCGCTTAGACCTGCAAGGCCTGCGCCAATAATTGCAATCATATTTCTCCTACATCGTCATATCTATCTTTTTCAAAAAGAAACCTGCTGTAAAAATTGATATCGCAAGTATAGAAAGCATTAATGCTGCATGTATATCAGTGAGATAGATTATCAGGAGCGCACAGAGACCTAAAACAGCGCCAGTAAAATAACTCAATAAAACAGTCTGCCTTACTGAAAGCCTCCATCTTCTCAAACGCAGGGCAAAGTGATCATTGCTGCCCTTGAACATTGATAATCCTCTCCTGTATCGGATATACATTACAAATAGCGTGTCAAATACTGGTATGCCGAGTATAACAAGTGGAACCAGAATTCCGATTTTATTAAACAAGGTATACTTGCCGATCATAGCGAGGGCGCTGATCATGAACCCTATAAACATGCTTCCTGTGTCGCCCATATATATCCTCGCCGGATGAAAGTTATATTTAAGAAATCCGATAAGGCTCCCTGTCAAAGCAATGGTAAAAACTGCGATTAAGGGATTGCCGTTTATCAGTGCAACAATAAAAAGTATAAAGGTTGCAATAGCTGCAATCCCTGCAGAAAGCCCGTCCATTACATCTATAATATTAAAGGCATTGGTAATGCCGATTATCCAAAAGAATGTCAATAACACATCAAACCATTCAGGGAAAAATATTATGTCAATCATAATGCCTGACTTTATAAGGACAAGGGTGGCGATAATCTGGCCGAGGAATTTTACCTTTGGTGAGAGCACGCCAAAATCATCAATAAGACCGAGAAGGACAATAATCGTACCGCTTAAAAGCAAACCCAATACCTCATTACTAAAATTAAATGTAATGGCAAGTGAAAGAAGGAAGGATATATATATTGCAAGGCCGCCTAAATAAGGGACAGGTTCAGCCTGATTCTTCAGCCTTCCATCAGGCCTATCAACTATATTAAATTTGATTGCTGCCTCTCTTGCAACAGGCGTCCCATACAGGGAAAATATCAGTGCAAGAAAAAAAGTTAGGATATATATTAAAATAATGGACACTATCTTTTATTCTCCTCAAACAAAAATTGCAATGTCAGCAATCCCCAGATTTGCAGGCTATTGTCAGAGTAGCCGGCCATATGTTCTTTTAGGAGTCTGTCAACAGCA
>CAKKRA010000428.1:4758-4952 GCA_919902475.1 Nitrospiria bacterium | reverse complement strand
AAGGAGGCTTAATGGCTGAGCAGGTTACTGAAAGGCAGAAGACAGGTCTTGTTTTGGCAGGCGGCGGGATACCGGGATGGGTATATGAAGCCGGCGCCATGGCTGCCCTTGATGACTTTCTTGAAGACGGCTTTTGTGTAAATGACTTTGATATCTTTGTGGGCACAAGCGCAGGCGCTGCAGTGGCATCGCTC
>CAKKRA010000428.1:4201-4748 GCA_919902475.1 Nitrospiria bacterium | reverse complement strand
GTCATGGGCAAATATATTGAAAAAGGCCTATTCACTCTTAAAATACTACTGGAAAACAAATGAAAGAATAGCGCTCCTTGATATTATTCATGCGATGCAGGAGAGCTCGCCGCAGGGCATCTTTAAGCTTGACAACTTTGACAGGTTTCTAACAGCAACCTATGAAAAATTAGGCCTTACAAATGATTTCAGAAAATTAAAACGGGAATTATATATCCCTGCCACAGACCTTGATATTGGCCGCTACGATATTTTTGGCGAGGAAGGATTTGAAGATGTGCCTATATCAAAGGCAGTGACAGCATCCTCAGCGCTTCCTATTATATTTGAGCCTGTCCACATAAAAGGCAAGGATTATATTGATGGCGGTGTAGGAAGGGTGGCGCATATTGATATTGCCCTTACAAAGGGAGCAAAACTGATCCTTGTAATCAACCCTATTGTATATATAACAAACGACAGGAAGACACTGTGCATACCAACAATGGACGGTCATTGTGCAACACTTAGGGAAAAGGGGATATTTTATATTGCAGATCAGGCCATG
>CAKKRA010000428.1:0-4191 GCA_919902475.1 Nitrospiria bacterium | reverse complement strand
ACAGCCAAAGACCACAGAATCATTTTTATTCATGTACAATGTCCTGAGCTTTAAAGAAAGAAAAAATCTGGCCTATTATGCCTATGAGTCAACAGCAGGCATATTAAAAGAAAACTATGAGGATTTTAAAAAAGGATTCGCAAAATATAATATAAAGGTTTCGCTTGAAAAATTAGAGGAGCGGACAAGGAATTTGAGATAGGAGGAAAGGCATGGGATGCGTCTTAACAGTTGCAGAGCAGAGGGAAAATAAATTAAAGAAGATTACACACGAGGTGGTATCTGAGGGCAAAAGGCTTTCTGAAAAGCTTGGCCTTGAAATGAAATGCGCATTTATTGGAGGCAGCGTGGCTGGCCTTGCTGATGAGATTTCACAGTATGGCGCAAAGGATGTTTTAATTGCTGAGGGCAAAGAGTTTGATAAATACACCTCTATGACATATACCGCAGCGCTGCATGAGATTGTGAAAAAGACTAATGCAAGCATAATCCTCCTTGGCGCAACAAGCATGGGAAGGGACCTGGGCGCAAGGCTTTCAGCAAGGCTCAAGGCAGGATTTATAAATGACTGTACAAGCATTGATGCAGGCAGCAATAATGATATTACATTTTTGCACCCAATGTTTGGCGGAAAGGTGTGGAGCTATCTGAAAGGTACAGGACAAAATCCTATTGTGGTTACATTAAGGCCGAATGTGTTTAGCGCATTAACACCAGACAAAACACAAAAGGCTGCTGTTGAAAAAATAGATATAAAATTATCAGATACTGATTTAAGGGCAAAGGTTATTGAGCTGATAATGGCTGCAGAGGGCGCTGTTGATTTGACAGAGGCAAATATAATTGTATCCGGCGGCAGGGGCATGAAGGCGCCAGAGAATTTTAAGTTGATAGAAGATCTGGCATTAACGCTCGGCGCTGCTATAGGCGCATCAAGGGCTGCTGTTGATGCAGGGTGGAAGCCTCACTCCTGTCAGGTTGGCCTGACAGGAAGAACAGTTTCTCCAACACTTTATGTTGCCTGCGGCATATCAGGCGCAATACAGCATCTTGCAGGCATGTCCTCATCAAAATATATTGTTGCAATCAACAAAGACCCTGATGCGCCTATTTTTAAGATTGCAGACTACGGCATTGTTGGAAATGTTTTTGAGGTTGTGCCATTGCTGATAGAGGAGATAAAAAAGGTGAGGGGCTAATATTATTCCCTTTTCGCCTTTACCACCCTCTCAATCCCTGATAAATCTTTGATTATCTCAATTTCTCCATAAGCAAGATTTTTGCCAAAGAGTTCTTTGACTCCCTCTGCCTGGCCATAGCCGATTTCCAAAATCAGATACCCGCCATTTTCAAGATAGGTCAATGCCTCTGGGATAATCGTGCGATAAGAATCAAGGCCGTCCTCACCGCCGTAGAGTGCAAGGGGTGGTTCATACTCCTTTATCTCTGGCTGTAGTTTTTCCATGTCCTTCTTTGATACATATGGCGGATTGGAGAGCATAATGTCAATCTTTTCTTCAAGCCCTTTTTCTTTTAATGGCTCTAAAAAGCTGCCTTGAAGAAAGGTGATTCTATCTTCTACTCTATGTCCCTTTGCATTTTCTTTTGCTATATCAAGAGCCTTTTCTGATATGTCAGTTGCATAGACCTTGCTGTCAGGAATCTCCTTTGCAATGCTTACTGCAATACAGCCGCTTCCAGTGCATAAATCAATTACATTGGTCTTTTGCCCTTTGCCCTTTGCCCTTTGCCTCTCAATTATTTTCACAGCTTCTTCTACCAAAAGCGCTGTTTCAGGCCTTGGTATCAGGACATCCCTTGTTACTTTAAAGGCAAGACCTCTGAACTCCTCCTCGCCAATAATATACTGTAATGGCTCTCTCTTTGACCTTCTCTGGATAAATCCTTTGAAGGTGTTTATATCTTGATTAGTGAGCTGCCTCTCTGAATTGAGATACAGCTCCTGCCTTTTGCACTTTAAAATATGGGAAAGGAGATATTCTGCATCTATCTTTGCCTCAGGAACTTTAAATTTTTCAAGGTATGTTTCTGCCCATGTTAGAGCTTTGATTACTGTCCAGATATTTCCTTCAGCAATCACGCTTGTTTTCCCATTGCTTCGTCAACAATTATTGCAATGTCCTTTACCTTTATCTTATCCTCAAGTCCTTTTGCTTTAGCCGCATCATCAAGCATTACAAGGCAGAAGGGGCATGCTGTTGCAACAGCATCAGGATTTTGTTTTGCTGCCTGTTCAATGCGCATGTGATTAATCTTCTTGCCTATATTTATCTCCATCCACATATGTCCTCCGCCTGCGCCGCAGCAGAAGCTTTTTTCCCGGGATTTTTCCATTTCATTAAGTTTAATGCCATTGATGGAATTTAAAATATTTCTCGGCTGGTTATATATGTCATTGTATCTGCCGAGATAACAGGAGTCGTGATATGTGATATTCAGATTCAATTCCTTTTGAGGTTTTATCTTTCCTTCTTTAATGAGATTGGCAATAAATTCTGTATGATGAACAACCTCAAATTCTCCGCCAAACTGCGGATACTCATTCTTTATTGTATTAAAGCAGTGGGGGCAATGCGTAAGTATCTTTTTAATGTTGTGTTTTTTTAAAGTTTCAATATTCTGTCCAGCGAGCATCTGAAAAAGTCCCTCCTCTCCAATCCTCCTTGCCGCATCGCCTGTGCATGTCTCCTTTGTGCCGAGGATTGAGAATTCAATGCCTGCTGTCTTTAATATGTTTACCATTGCCTTTGAAACCTTCTGGTTCCTTGCATCATAAGCTCCAGCGCAGCCGCCCCAATAGAGCAGGCCGTTTTCTTTTCCTTCCTCTGCTGTTTTCACGCCGAGACCCTCTGCCCAGTCTGCCCTTGCTGTTTGCGGCTGGCCATAAGGATTTCCGTTGTTCATCATGTTTTGCAATATGCGCGAGGCATTTCCACTGAGCTTGCCTGAGAATAACAGATATCTCCGCATGTCAACTATCTTGTCCACCTGCTCGCAAAGAACAGGGCACTGCTCCCTGCATGCGCCGCAGGTTGTGCATGACCAGATTTCATCCTCTGTTATCATTTCATACATTGGTTTGGCATCCTTAATTTTCTTATCATTCTTTTCATGCATGTGCGCATCAAGTCTTCTTAAAAAGCATTTTGGGGATAACGGTTTTTCTGATAAATGCGCAGGGCATTCATCCTGACACCTTCCGCACCGGACATTCTTGCAGGCATCCAGATCAAGAAGCTGCTTCCATGTAAAGTCCTCAATCTTTGCAGCGCCGAGGGAATCCAGCTTCTCCATATCATACACAGGGGTTAATGCGCCTTTTGGCTCATAAGAGCGGAGGAATATATTAAGAGAGGCTATAAAGATATGGGATAATTTTGTATATGCAATAAGACTGATAAAGAAAAATGTCAAGGCAGCATGGAATATCCAGAAGACCTTGTGAAGAGATGATATATCCTGCGGTGAATGAACAATGCCCATTAACTTTGCAGCCATGTAGCCAACTGGCGACCAGATTTCAAAGGCAGGAAAATTATTTGACGCAATCCTTGTGCCTTCAATAAAAAAGCCTGTAATAGCGATTATCAGGAGCGTTAAAAGGATTATTATATCCTCTCTGTTTGTCTTTATCCTTTCAGGCCTGATAATAAATCTCCTGTACAAAGCCATGAGAATGCCTGCAATCAACATTATGCCTGCAATATCCATTATGAGTGAGAAGATGAGATAGAAATTGCCATAGAAAAAATGCAGGGGTGAGCGGTGCTCTATCCAGACTATAACCGTTCCTATAAAGAGGGTTACAAAGCCGACAAAAATAAGAAGGTGCATTGTGCCGGGATAGGCATCCCTTATTGTTTTTTTGTGGCCGATTGTATAAATAATAAGGTCTTTTATCCTCTCTCCGACCCTTCCTATCTTTACACCGCTTCTTCCGCTTGCCCAGAGCCTGTAATAAAAAAATGCCCTTCTAACAAGTATGGCCAATACAAATATTAAGACAAAATAAATTCCAACAGACGCCCATGCCGGGATGTTCCACAGAATCTCTCTTGTAAATTCCTGCATTACTGCCTCCTGAAGATGTAATTAGTGATAAGGTTAGCAGATTTAAGATTGATTGTCAAAAATAGTCATAGTTCATAAGCCTCGCCCTTGTTTGGAACA
>CAKKRA010000427.1 GCA_919902475.1 Nitrospiria bacterium | reverse complement strand
TTCTTTTCCTTCCCCTTTTTTAATACCGCCTTTAAATCCTTTCCCCATACATACTCCATTGCAATATAATAGGAATCCTCTATCTTCCCAAGGTCAAATATCTGAGCAATATTAGTGTGGGTGAGCTGTGCAGCAATCTTTGCCTCATTTATAAACATGGAGACAAACTCTTCATGAAGGGATAAATGCGGAAGAATCTTTTTGATTACAAGGAGTTTTTCAAAACCAGCAACACCGATCCTCTTTGCCCTATAAAGCTCAGCCATACCGCCTGTTGCAATCTTTTCTGTAAGATAATATTTTCCAAAGGGTGTTTTTAAAGACATTTTGAAAATTCTCCTAATTAATCCATTAGTTAGTTTAACATAAGAACCCCGTTCCGTCAATGCAGCCTAACGCCCAAATTTCTTTGACAAAAGAGGGGTTTATTGGTATATTTAGAGTTACGGAAGCAAGATTTAAGAATAACTTTTCTATTTTTCCGGAGGATGGAATAGTTGAGTAAAACAAGCATAGGATTGTGGTTAATAATCAGCGTTGTGTTATTGACCTGTTCAGCAGCATATGCAGAACTCTTTCATTTTGTGGACAGAAATGGTGTAATTCATTTTTCAAATGCGCCAACTGACCCGAGATATAAACCATTCAAAGGCAAAAGATTAGCAAGCTATGAACCAAACAGATATTCAGAAAAGGACTTTAATAAGATAATAGATAAAAAATCAAAAAATTACAAAATAGACCCTGCCTTAGTAAGGGCTGTAATAAAGGCTGAATCAAGCTTTGATCCTCAGGCAGTTTCATACGCCGGCGCGCAGGGCCTTATGCAGCTAATGCCTGTTACTGCAGTAAACTTAGATGTTATAAATCCCTTTGACCCAGAAGAAAATATTGAAGGAGGGGTCAGGTATCTGAAACATCTCATGAACCTTTTTAAGAATGATATAAGACTCGCCTTAGCGGCCTACCACGCAGGGGAACAGAATGTCTTTAAATATAACGGCATACCGCCAATACCGCAGACAACAGACTATGTAAAGAAGGTCCTTAATTTTTATAGAGAATACGGCGGTAAGATTACCCCAAAGGAAAAGGATAAGCCTATATATAGAGTTGTCAGCAATGATGGAACTGTAGTTTATACCAATAAGCCTGAACTTTACAAGGACCAGCAGATATATCTCATAAGCAGGAAGGATAAATAAAATTATTAATAATTGTTGACTTATCAATAAGTAATTGTTTATAATTATATAAAGAAAACTTCAGATAAGTGTTCCTACCAGCAGTCCAATCAGGCAACCCTCAAAGACTCATGGTAAGAAGCTTGGAGGGTTTTTTAATTTCAACTATCTTTTTTAGGAGGACAGAATGTCAACAAAGTTGTATGTGGGGAATCTCTCGTATAATGCGAGCGAGGACGAGTTAAAGGAGCTTTTCAGTCAGGCGGGCGAAGTAGTATCTGCAAAGATAATTACAGATAAATTCTCCGGCCAGGCAAGGGGATTTGGATTTGTGGAAATGGCAACAAATGAAGATGCCCAGAAAGCTGTC
>CAKKRA010000426.1 GCA_919902475.1 Nitrospiria bacterium | reverse complement strand
ATTAGGTAGAAAGTGCAGTCATTTCTTACTGGTTTCTTTCCTGTCTTTTGTTCCCTGTTATTTAGTTCGGCAAGATTAGCAATAAGTGAAAACATCATTGACCGCTGCAATCCATCGCCTTGTGATGTTAATGGCAATTTATCACTTATCCCCTCAACGCTTGTATGGGGTCTAAAACATGATTTTATGAGTTCTTCAGCATCTGGAGGAACAAGATCAAAACCAATCTGAACTTTGCCGTAATCTAACATCTTACTGGCTATATCATCCTTTAGTTTTTGAATCGCACTGCCTTCCCCTTTACTAATATAATTTGATAATTCAGTAATTGCTTCAATTACTCGACCGTAATGCTTATTCTTTTCATCTTCAAGTTTTATACGAGCAATAATATTTTTAGTTACTAACTGATTTAAAGACGAATTCGCCGTAAATTTTAATTCCTCACTTAATGGCCTAACTGATGGCATATAAATAACATCTCCCAAGCTTGGTTTTGCAACCGTTTTCCAGCCGAGTAATTTTGTATCCTTTATATCAACTTCAGAATCTCCAGTATAACCGTAATACTCACAAGCCGATGCTTTTTCACTGATTTTACTGCGTGATAATACTGCGCGGACTCTAAATTTGCCATTGACCAAGTATTCTTGTGGATGAGTAAATTCTTCGTCCTGTTGCAATGTGAATTCAACCTCAATATATGGGTCATCGGCTATGTTTTGATTTACATCTTTATTAGCAAGTTTTTCTTTACCAAAAAACCAGAGCAAGGCAAACAAAACATTACTTTTACCTGAATTATTTTCGCCGACAAAGACAGTATAATCAGACATTCCAACTGTGCGTTCGTTGAATGATTTGATACCATAAATTTTTATTTCCGATATTTTCATATGACCACGTTTTTTACCTACCAATTATTTTTTAATTATCCCCTCCCCCAACTCCAACATTTTTATTTGCGGCAAAGCGACCAACCCGCTCAAATCACCATACATTCCGATTGTATTATTCATCACTTTTCTAATCTGCTTTTCACGCTCGGACCAAAGTTTCTCAT
>CAKKRA010000425.1 GCA_919902475.1 Nitrospiria bacterium | reverse complement strand
AAAACCGTGCTATATTTGAAAAAGGACAGTACAAAGGATAGACAAGTCGCCTGCGATGTAAGGCAGGCAAAACGCCCTAAATCCGACAATATTGTGAGATATTATATTAACTACAGAAAATAGCCATTATTAACCCTCTTTGAGGCAGCAACTATGAACTCAAAAGGCATCTCGGATACAACTAACGGTTATCTACCCTTTATTGCCATACTAAACCCTGAAAGCGCCATGCTGAACTTTATTCAGCATCTACTAAGGCCAGAAGTTCTTATCTTATCTTATCTTGTTCTAACTCAATACTCCAAATCTTTTTATAAATCAACGCTTCTAATAATCACCATTAGAAATAATTTCTTACTTTTATTATCAAAAACATTTAACTTTTCTATATATTCCTCAATATGGAAAGTATGGGTAGGATGCTTTAAATAATGAATATGGAGAAAAAAGATGCCAATTATTAATGAAAATTTTGCATTGGGAGGTTTATGTAAAGAGCTTGCAAATATATATATGTATAAAAATGAAAAAGGTGTAGAAAAAGGTGTATATGTTAGTGATTTCCCGATGTTCAGGTGGCTGCAATTTGTAAATGATGTAACAATTTTGTCTGAAGAGATCCGAAGAGAAAGATATACAGAATCAATTAAGCAAGTATCATGTATATTAGGTAGATTTTTAGATTTTATCGGTACATATATAAATAAAGAATCAACCCCTTCTTTTTCTAATAATAATAATATTAATAATCGTTGGAAAGTTTGGCTATCATTTTCTGAGCTTCTTGCTACAGCATTTAATTTAAAATCATATAATAGTAAACTGAAGAACATAGAAAAATTACCTGAAGGATTAACTCGTTGGATATTAGCTAAATATCCATTTGTTTGCGCCAAATGTGGTGAAAAACCTTGTGTATGTGTGGTTAAACCTTGGGTCTTTGAGAATCGTCGTGAAGAACCAGGACCATATAAAGACTATAAAAATAATATTGAAGATAAAATAAAAACTCTTAGTAATAACATAACAATTAGTGAGGATATAAGAAAAGAACAAAATGGTGAATATGATTTTTTCATAAAAGGTTTTTTCAATTTTTTTAAAGAGATATATCGTAATAGTTATCATAAAGCAGAAATAGGGAAAATTTTTATGCATTTAAATGAGGAAGTGGGTGAAGCTACTATAGAATTAACCAAACTTGAATTGATATGGCTTTCGCCATCTGATACTTTTAATAAGGGCACAGTTGAGGACATAATAGGGTGGTCAGAAGCAGAAATAGAAAAAAAGACGCAGAATATAAGAGGAGAGGGGGCATCTGATTCAAAAGAAAAAATAAAAAAACAGCAGAACAAATTATACACCCATTTGCGAGATCTGGTAGCTGATAAAAAAAGTTCCCCAATTCGTAAAAAGCTTGCAGATTTATTTGGAAATAATTTTAATAAAATAAACGGCAAACCAGAAGATTGGCTAAGATTTTGGTTTATTTACAAAATTTCTGAGAAATTTAAAGAAGAACTTGCTGATATCGCTTCATGGATTGTGGCAATATCTTGTAAGCTATGTGAAATAAAAAATAACGATCAAGAAGGAAAAGAAGTAATAACTCAACTATTAAAAATTTATACACACGATAGCCCAGGCCATACAAAACTTAGGTGCAGAGCATGTAATAACTCCAAATGCACCAATAGTTGTCTTGTGGTGAATTCATGTGGTAAGGAATTAGTTGAACATGCAATGATGCTGTAATAGATACATGCGGCAGCATAATATGACATCTATGAAATGGGTATCAACAGAAGATTTTAGAAAGAATGAAGGGAGGCAAATTTTATGAATCTATTTAAGATAAAATATACAAATTTTACCATTGCTTTGATTCTCTTGGCAGTACTTATTAGCAGTTGTGTTTCTGTTAAGCGATTAGAACTGTCCCATGATCCTCTTAATCAAATAACTAATAAAAAAGCAGGAAACATTCTGGTTAAGCAGTTTGTTTATAAGGGCAAAATCCCTTTTATATTTCCTGATCCCTTTGAAGCCATGATTGTAGTTGGAGAGAAAGCACAGGAGAATGCAAATAAAAGAAAAGAATCCATGGAAAAGAAAGAAAAATTAATCAGAAAATATTTTGAAGTATTATTTACCAGCTATTTTGCCGAAGCGCTTAAGATAGCAGGGTATAATGTAATTCACGAACCCGTCAGTGAAGAAGCAAAAAATGCAATAAGCCAATTCAAAGAAAAGAAAGCCCATTATATGATCAAAGATGGAAAGCGTAGCATAAGTAGTTATTATGTAGTGCTTCCAGATTTTCAATCCACTGGTATGCCAAGTCAAGTCAAATATGATGTAATAATTGAGGGAGAAATCTTAAATTTTTACTTAGACCTATCTAATGAATGGACGACATTCATACATCATTCAAAGTTGGAAACATATGTTAAAGCAATTAACCCTATTAATCAAAAAGTTTTATGGGAAAAATACATTGGAGGAGAAGTAAAAAATTTTGCACATGTATCAGATACAGTCTTTTATGAAAGGGCAATCAGGCAAGCTGTAACTAAGGCATTAAATGAGGCTGTAAAGGAATTTGCATCAGACGAGTTTTATAAAGCCATTAAAAAGAAAAAATAAGGATAATAATGGTATAAAATATTTAAAAGATTCCCTAAGAAATATGTTCTGTAATAAAAAGATGTTTTTAAGCTTGAAAAGGGGCAATAAATGTGGTATATTACATTTGATGAAGATGATTAAAATCCGTTTTAAAGACGCATCAGATGATGCTCGGGGTGCGCTTGAGCTTGCTAAACACTTTAGGGTCATTTGCTTGCCTGATGATACATATGAA
>CAKKRA010000424.1 GCA_919902475.1 Nitrospiria bacterium | reverse complement strand
CTTAGTTAACTCAATCAACTTTTTTACTGTTCTCGTAGCTTCGTTGCTCTGCGTCTCTGCCTTTCAGCAGGTTTGCTCTGAGCAGAAGATATATGTTATTTTTCTCAAATCTTTTTCATAAGTCTACTATGACAATATGCTTTTGACAAGCAAATTTATATTCCATGATATTGCGACAATAATAGAATAATCGTGGGGCTAACAAATTATAATCATACATTCCTTAAAACCTTTATTTCTCAAATACTTGTTTATAGTCGTATCAAAGCACTTGACAAGAAAGGACTCAAGTAATATACTAATTTTATTAGTAATTTAGTAGAAATAATTGGACATGGGTTGTTAATTTAGTAAACCAATCAACCCTTTAAACTTAATAAACCAATTAGGAGGTGCTGTTATGAGTATTAAAAAATGGGACCCCTTCAGGGATTTGCTCTCTTTACAGGAAAGAATGAATAAATTATTTGAGGAATCTCTTTTACAAACAGGGAAGGAAAGGCAGGACATCTCCATTGCTGGATGGTCGCCTGCTATGGATGTAATGGAAAGCGATGAGGAGATAGTCTTGAAGGCAGAACTTCCGGGTATTGAGCTGAAGGATGTTGAGGTGCTGATTAAGGATAATATCCTTACTCTTCGCGGTGAGAGGAAATTTGAGAAAGAAGAGGAGAAGGAGAATTATCACCGCATTGAAAGGTCTTATGGCGCCTTTCAGAGGTCATTTACACTTCCATCTACTGTGGAGCAAGACAAGGTAAAGGCAAAGATGAAGGACGGAGTGTTGGAGGTACGGCTGCCAAAGGCAAAAGAGGAAAAGTCTAAAAAGATTGAGATTGAGGTGAAGTAATATAATAATGACAAAGGATTATTACAATACATTAGGTGTAAAAAGAGGCGCAAACGCTGATGAGATAAAAAAGTCTTTCAGAAAACTTGCGCGCAAATATCATCCGGATGTAAATCCGAATGATAAGACTGCTGAGCAGAAGTTTAAGGAGTTAAACGAGGCATACGAGGTGTTGGGTGACCCCAAAAAAAAGGAGCAGTATGATCAGTTTGGCTCTACAGCATTTGAACAGCAATATGCAGGCGGTCCAAGCCCAGAGGAATTTGCACGGTCATTTAGAGGAACGGGCGCGGATTATTTTGAGACCTTTGACTTTGGAAGCATATTCGGCGACATCTTTGGAAGAAGGACTGCTGCTGAAAGAGGCCCTGTCCGCGGGAATGATATCACCTATGCAGTGGATATTAACTTGGAGGATGCAATTTATGGAACAACTACAAATATCAGCCTAAGTCATGAAGCGCCATGCTCAACCTGTAAAGGCTCAGGCAATCAGCCGGGCACAAGCCCGCAGACATGCCCGAGCTGCAAGGGCAGCGGAATGGTTATAGCAATGAAGACAAATATCAGGTTCTCCCAGACCTGTCCACAGTGCGGCGGCAGGGGCAAGATTAATATTAACCCTTGCAGGACATGCAGCGGCAAAGGGAACCTTCTAAAGGATGAAACCATTGCTGTTAAGATACCAAAGGGTGTTGACACTGGTTCAAAGATTCGTGTTGCAGGCAAAGGAGAGGCAGGAACAGGCGGCGGTCCTCCGGGTGATTTATATATTATTACAAGGGTCAGGCCGCACCACTTTTTTGAAAGAAGAGGCGACAATCTTTACTCAGAGATTCCCATCACATTTGCAGAGGCTACGCTTGGCGCAAAGATAGAGGTGCCTACAGTTGACGGCATAGTAGCGCTGACCATTCCCTCAGGCACACAGAATGGCCAGCAGTTCAGGCTCAAAGACAAGGGCGTGCCTCATCTGACAGGCGGCGGCTCTGGAGACCATTATGTAACTGTTAAGATTGCTGTGCCTAAGCATATTGATGATAAGGCAAGGCAGCTTATAAAGGATCTGGATAAAATCTCAAAAGAGAATCCGAGGGCTGATATAACCTTTAAGGGATTCAGGAAGAGATAAATATGAAGAAGGACAGGCCATTATATCAGATAAGCATTGTTGCAGAGATGCTCAACATCCATCCCCAGACCATACGGCTTTATGAGAGGGAGGGATTTATAAAGCCAAAGAGGCGATTGGGAAATGTGCGGCTATTTTCTCAGGACGATGTTGAGCGCATTGAGATGATATTGCGGCTTACCAGAGACCTTGGGATTAACCTTGCAGGCGTTGAGGTTATCTTGAGCATGCGCGAGAAGATGGAGCAGATGCAGGAGCAGATGGAAGATACAATGAGGCAGATGATGGAAAGGGTTAAAAAAGAGGTTCAAAAGGAGTTAATGGAAAGGGAGAAGGAGCTTAAGTATCCATTGGTAAAATCCGGCAGAACAATAAAGATAAAGATTGACAAGGAGTGAGCAGATCATGATCCGTTTTGACAGACTAACATTAAAATCACAAGAGGCGTTGCAGAAATCACAGGCAATTGCAGAAAAATATAATCACCAACAGGTTGATGCAGAACACCTTCTTTATGCGCTTATAGAGCAGAATGACGGCTCTGTTGTCCCAATATTAAAAAAACTCGGCGCTGATCCAAAAAGGATACAGCAAGAGCTTGAGGACGCCTTAAACAAAATCCCGCAGATAACAGGTGGAGGCGTTGGTCAGATATATATTTCACCTCGGCTTGATAAGACCTTTACCCGCGCAGAAAAGGAAGCAGAGAGGCTAAAGGATGAGTATGTGAGTGCAGAGCATCTCCTGATTGCAATTGCTGATGGAGACGGGCCAGCAAAGGATATCTTAAAAAGGCATGGTGCAACAAAGGACCGGATATTTGCTGTGCTTGTGGATATAAGAGGGACCCAGAGGGTTACAGATCAGACGCCTGAGGAAAAGTATCAGGCGCTTACAAAATACAGCAGGGATTTAACTGATTTGGCAGGCAGGGGCAAACTTGACCCTGTAATCGGCAGGGATGATGAAATAAGAAGGGTTATTCAGGTATTATCGCGAAGGACAAAGAACAACCCTGTATTAATCGGCGAGCCGGGTGTTGGAAAGACTGCTATTGCAGAGGGTCTTGCACAGAGGATTGTAAGCGGTGATGTGCCAGAGGGATTAAAGAATAAGCGCGTGGTTGCTCTTGATATGGGCGCATTGATTGCCGGCGCAAAATACCGCGGTGAATTTGAAGAGAGGCTAAAGGCTGTTTTAAAAGAGATTCAGGCTGCAGAGGGACAGATTATACTTTTTATTGACGAGCTTCATACGCTTGTTGGAGCAGGCGCTGCAGAGGGCGCAATGGATGCATCAAATATGCTAAAGCCTGCGCTTGCGCGCGGAGAGCTGCGGTGCGTTGGCGCAACTACTATTGATGAATTCAGAAAGCATATTGAAAAGGATGCAGCGCTTGAAAGGAGATTTCAGCCTGTGCTTGTAAAAGAGCCGAATGTAGAGGATACGATTTCTATATTGCGTGGATTAAAAGAGCGGTACGAGGTTCATCACGGAGTAAAGATAAAAGACTCTGCGCTTGTCTCTGCTGCTGTGCTATCGCACAGATATATATCAGACAGGTTCCTTCCAGACAAGGCAATTGATTTAATTGACGAGGCTGCATCGCGTCTGCGCATGGAGATAGACAGCATGCCCTCAGAGCTTGATGAGTTAGAAAGAAAAATCCGGCAGCTTGAGATAGAAAAGCAGGCAGTAAAAAAGGAGATTGATAAGGCTTCTAAGGAGAGGCTTGCAAAGATAGAGAAGGAGATTGCAGAGCTTTCTGAAAAAAGAAACGGCCTGAAGGCGCAGTGGCAGTCAGAAAAGGAAGTAATCCAGAAAATCAGGGCAATTAAAGAGGAGATTGAGTCTGCAAGGATATCTGCTGAAAAGGCAGAGCGTGAAGGAGACCTCGGCAAGGCGGCAGAACTAAGGTATGGCAGGATGACAGAGCTGCAGAAGAATCTTGAGGCAGAAAATAAGAGGCTGCAGGATATACAATCCCATCAGAAGATGTTAAAGGAAGAGGTAGATGATGAGGATGTTGCTGAAATAGTCTCTAAGTGGGTCGGTGTTCCTGTTACACGGATGCTTGAGGGCGAGATACAAAAACTGATTCACATGGAGGACAGGTTAAAGCAGAGGGTGATTGGACAGGATGAGGCTGTTGTTGCAGTATCCAATGCAGTGCGCCGTGCGAGGGCTGGAATTCAGGAGCCGGACAGGCCGATAGGATCATTTATATTCATGGGTCCGACTGGCGTTGGCAAGACAGAGCTTGCAAGGGCGCTTGCTGAATTTTTGTTTGACAGCGAGCAGGCAATGACAAGGATAGACATGTCTGAGTATATGGAGAAGCATACAGTTTCAAGGCTGATTGGCGCGCCTCCGGGATATGTTGGATATGACGAGGGCGGCCAGCTTACAGAGGCTGTAAGAAGGAGGCCTTATTCTGTTATTCTATTTGATGAGATTGAAAAGGCGCACCCAGAGGTGTTTAATGTGCTTTTGCAGTTGCTTGATGATGGCCGGCTGACAGACGGACATGGAAGAACAGTTGATTTTAAGAATACGGTTGTGATTATGACATCCAACATCGGCAGCCAGCATATTCAGGAATTAAAAGGCAAGGATGAAGATGAGATGCGGCGCATGGTAATGGACGCCCTCCGTGCGCAGTTCAGGCCTGAGTTTTTAAACAGGGTTGATGATTTGATTATCTTCCATCCTCTCGGCATAGAGCAGTTAAAGAACATTGTAGAGATTCAATTAAAGCATCTTATGAAGAGGCTTGCAGATAAGAAGATAGTGGTAGAGCTTACTGACAAGGCAAAGGAGTATCTTGCTAAAGAGGGTTTTGACCCTGTTTATGGCGCA
>CAKKRA010000423.1 GCA_919902475.1 Nitrospiria bacterium | reverse complement strand
TAAAAGGATTTGTTTTGAAGAAAGAAGTAGTATATATATCAATAGTCATCTGCCTTGTTGTATCTGTTATTGCAGTAATTGTGTATGACAGCTATACCTTTAAAAAGAGGCAGATGGGCAGTATACTTTCATTCCAGAGGATTACAGGAGGGCTTGGCATTGGCGCGGTTGCCAAACCCTCGTGGTGTTATATCAATTATGACCCAAGGATTGAAGGAGTCTGCTCCTGCATTGAATGGCCAGTGCCAGGAGGATATTGCTACTGCCCTGACCATACTGGATCTGTTGTATATATGGAGGAGTCCCCTTAATTATGTTAAGGCGTCATCTTAATTTCTTAATAGTTGCGTCTGAAAATCTGTTCAGATACAAAGGAAGGACTGTAGTTGTAATCCTATGCCTTGTGGCAATACTCTTTCCATTTATTACTGCAATTGCCTTGTCAGAAGGCGTCAAGTCACAGTCATTAATATCTGTAGAGAACGGGGCAGATATATACCTGACCTATGACCAGTATGGAAGGAATGCAGCAGTGCCTTTATCTGCTATAAAAGAGATTCAGGGGATTGATGGTGTTTTAAGGGTTGTACCACGGGTGATTGGAAGGGCATTTATCAGCAGTTATCTTGCAGTAGTTGTGGGGATTCCTTCAAAGGAGATCCCGTCATCAATACTTTTAGAAAAGGGAGATATTTTTAAGGATTCAAACGATGTAATAATCGGCGCAGGACTTGCAAAGGCGCTCAATCTTGAAGTTGGCCACTCATTTATACTTGATATAAACAAGGCAAAGATATTAAAGGTCAGCGGGATATTCTCCTCACAGTCAAGCATCTGGAGCGCAGACCTTATATTTATGTCCTTTGATGATGCAGCAGAGATATTCAGAAAAGATGGTATGGCCTCGGATTTACTGATATATGTAAGACCGGGTTATGTTGCAAGTATAGCAGAGGTGTTGAATCTGCTGCATGAAGGTGATGAGAAGAGGCCTCTTATAAGAATACAGACAAAAGACCTTGTGAGGCAGTATTTTACCAAGGGCTTTACAATGAAGCAGGGCATATTTACTGCCCTTTACACAGTAGCCTTTGCCTTAGCCATTCCTGCGCTATTGGTTGTGTCAGGATTTGGCATGGGTGAGAGGAGGCGGGAGATTGGCATTATAAAGGCAATCGGCTGGCAGACGAGCGAGATAATAGAGGTGGTATTTATTGAAAATATTTTAATCAGCTTGACAGCAGCGCCGCTTGCGCTGATTGTATCTTTTGTATGGATAAAGCTCTTTAACGGTTTTCTGATTGCCCAGTTTTTTATTGCAGAGATAGGGATACTGGCAAAATTTCCAGTGCCTGCGAGGTATATGCCTGTGCCAATATTTCTGGGCTTTGCCTTTGCGCTTATATTAACTATGGTAGGGAGCATTTATTCAACATGGAGGAGCGCGGTTACGCCTCCTGCGGTAACAATGAAGTAAACAGCCATTCCCCCTCACCCTCTCCCTCTCCCCATTGGGGAGAGGGGATTTTAGTATTTTCCCCTCCCTTGGCGGGAGGGGATTAAGGGGAGGGGGAGAGGGATAAGGATGTTGATACTGAAAATGAACACAAATAACACAGTTTTTAAAACACAAGGGCTTTCAAAATATTATAATCCGAACAGGCCTGAGGAGATTAAGGCTCTGATGGATATTAGTATTGAAATAAAAGGGGGACAGATTACTATCCTTTCCGGGCCTTCAGGTTCTGGAAAAACCACCCTTATAAGTCTGCTCGGCGCTATTGACAGGCCTACTAAGGGCAGGATATTTTTACATGAAGAAGAGCTTTCTGTTTTATCAGATGAGGCGCTTGCGCTTATAAGGAGAGAAAAGATAGGCTTTATATTTCAGGATT
>CAKKRA010000422.1 GCA_919902475.1 Nitrospiria bacterium | reverse complement strand
CTTAGTTAACTCAATCAACTTTTTTACTGTTCTCGTAGCTTCGTTGCTCTGCGTCACTGCCTTTCAGCAGGTTTGCTCTGAGCAGAAGGTATTATTTAATAATATTTACCCTCAAATACTTTTTTTAAGCAGCAAGTTTATAAATAACTGTTATTATGATAATATATCCTGCGGAAGAATGTCAATCTCAGAATTTTTGCCTTGCTGAAAAATGAAAACTCTATTAGAATTTAACATTATGTTTGAAAAAGCATTATTAGACATAAAAAACAAAGGCCTATACCGCAGATTACGAATTGTTGAGTCAGGGCAGGCATCAAAGGTTGTAATTGACGGCAGAGAGGTAATACTCCTTTCATCCAATAACTATCTTGGCCTTGCGAACCATCCAAAGATAAAAGAGGCTGCAAAAGAGGCTATAGATAAATACGGAGCAGGTTCTGGCGCTGCGAGGCTTATATCCGGCAATTGCATCCTGTATAAGGAACTGGAAGAAAGGATTGCTGAATTCAAAAACACAGAGGCAGCGCTTGTATTTGGCTCTGGCTATCTGGCAAATATAGGCATACTCTCAACAGTTGTTGAAGAAGGTGATTTGATATTAAGCGATGAGCTTAACCATGCAAGCATAATTGACGGATGCAGGTTAAGTAGGGCAGAAAAGACAATATACAGGCATAAAGATACAAGACACGTAGAAGAAATTCTATCAAAGAATAAAAGAAGGAGAATTTTGATTGTTACAGAGGGCGTGTTCAGTATGGATGGCGATATTGCGCCGCTTCCTGAGATTATAGCTCTTGCAAAAAGATATTCTGCAATGGTAATGGTGGATGATGCACATGGAACTGGTGTACTTGGTAAAAAAGGGAAAGGCACTGCAGAGCATTTTGGCATTGAAAAAGGCATAGATATTCACATGGGAACATTGGGAAAGGCTCTCGGCGCTTACGGCGCATATGCTGCAGGTGATAAAGGCCTGATTGAATTTCTGATTAACAAGGCAAGGGGTTTTATCTTTACAACTGCCCTTCCACCATCTGTCTTAGCCTCTGCAATAAAGGCTATTGAAATATTGGAAGAAGAGCCGCATCTGATAAAAAAGTTGTGGGAGAACAGGGATTATCTTGTTAATGGATTAAAGAGCCTTGGCTTTGATACTATGGGATGCGAGACGCCTATTATCCCAATATTAATAGGCAAGGCAGAAAAGGCATTAAAGATGTCAGATGGTTTATTTGAACAGGGCGTCTATGCCCCTGCAATAAGGCCGCCAACTGTGCCTGAAGATACATGCAGGCTGAGGCTGACTGTAATGGCAGCGCATACAAAAGAGGAATTAGATATCGCTTTAAAGGCATTTGAAAAGATTGGGAAGAGATTGAACATTATTTAATACAAGCAAATTTAGTAAGTCGGCATAATTCACCCTCCCCCTTGCCCCCTCCCGTCAAGGGAGGGGGAGTTTTCAAATTTCCCTCTCCCCTTGCGGGAGAGGGTTAGGGTGAGGGGTATATTAGAAGAAGAGGTTTTTGAGTGAAAAAAGGTGTAGTAATCATAACAGGTGCATCAAGGGGTCTTGGAAAGGCAATAGCTCTGAAATATGGGAAAGAGGGCTGGTCAGTTCTGATAAATTATCTTGAACAAAAAAAGGCTGCAGAGGCTGTGGCAGAGAAGGTAAGAAGCCTTGATGGCAAGGCAGAGATATATCAGGCTGATGTCTCAAAGGCAGAGGATGTTAAAAATATGATTGACACTGCAATAAAGAAATGGGGCAGGATTGATGTTTTAATAAACAATGCTGCTATAACAAGGGACTCTTTGCTGACAAAAATGAAGGAAGAGGATTGGGATTCAGTTTTAAAAACAAACTTAAAAGGCGCCTTTATCTGCATACAACAGGCAGCAAAGATATTCATTCAGCAAAAAAACGGACATATAATAAACATTGCCTCTATTGTTGGGATGCAGGGGAGAGAAGGTCAGGCAAACTATTCTGCTGCAAAGGCAGGATTAATCGGCCTTACA
>CAKKRA010000421.1 GCA_919902475.1 Nitrospiria bacterium | reverse complement strand
TCATCTTAATCCCTCCTGCGTTAAATACATTAAATCAAAAATTAAATATCAAAATTACAATGTAAAATTCAAAGATAAATGAGTCTTTAAGAATTTTGCTTCTAAATATGTCATTTTGCATTTTTATTTTTACATTTTACATTCTTTTTCAATATATCCTCACATCTCCTGAACCCTTTTCATCTGATGAATAGACGCCCTGAATGGTATCCTGAACCTGCCTTACAGCAGGATAGGACTTACCCATCTCAAAAAATATCTCAAGGGCCTCTGAATATTTTTTAAGCCTGTAATAGCTGTTTGCAAGCCTTATTAAAAAAACTGGGTCATTTGACTCTAATTTATTCTTATTAGCCTTATCCCGTACAAGCTCAAAGGCCTGTACTGATTTTTCATAGTCTTTCCTGCTGTAATAAAGCCCGCCTAATGAATTGTAATAGGGCTTCATCTTCTTCTCTTCTTTGGAAACAGTCTGCCCCTCAATAAGCTTTAGCATTGAAGTAGCATCTATATTTAATTCTGCATATGTATCCATCACCGCTGAAAGAGCGCTGTCATCCTGAAGATTTTTATTAATTATCTCATCCCATATTTCAAAGGCCTGTTTCCTGTTATTTTTTTTATAATAACATGCGGCAAGGAGCACCCTTATTCTCTTATTGTATCTTGCATCTAATTTGTTTGATTTCAAAAATGTGTTTATCTCTCTGACTGCCTCATCATACATATTAAGTCTGTAACTAATTTCGCTTAAATAGAACCTTATCAAGTCCCCATACTTCTCTCTGCCGCGAAGATTCATAACCTTATTGAAGTATTTGCTTGCGGTATAATAATATATCGTGCTGATATCAGCCATTACAGAAATATCATAAAATCTGAGCATTTTATTTCTCTCTATATTATCTACCATATCGGGTTCATTAAGCGGCACCTTCTCCAACAGCTCTATAGCTGCGTCAACCATGTCATTTTTATAATAGACAAAAGCTGTCTCCCTGTATATTTTGTGGTAATTTTTTTCACTGTTTTTCTGAGAGAGGTTGACTGCGTTTTGCACCATATCAATAGCATCTTTTAGCTTTATATTTAGCCTTGCAAATATATAAGCCTTGTCTGCAATCACTTCCTCATCAGATGCTGAAACCTGCGCCCACTGCTCCTCAGCCATTTTCCTGTTGCCTGCAATATAATATGCAGCGCCAAGCCTCAGCTTTGCCTTTTCCTTAAAGCCTTTGTCAGCAGGGCTGCTGTTTATAAACTGCTGAAAAAGAGGAATAGCCTTCTTAGGCTGATTTATCTCAAGATACAGCAAACCAAGAAAGTAGGGAAGATACCTGCTTTTCTTAACGGCTTTTAAATTATTTAATTTATTAAGGTATTCATTAGTTGTCATAATGGAGGTTTCATACATTGTTCTGTAAAGCTCTGCTTCTTTCAAATAAAACCTGCCGAGGATAAAATAAGGGAGCGCAAGCTCATCCTTCTGCCTTCCGTCTACCTCTTTCCTTAATAAGACAATGCCTTCACTGTAGCGGTGCGTCTCGTATTTCTCCATTGCCTTCTTCAGACCCTCTTCAGCAGCATGGGAGACAATATTCAGGACTAATAGTATAAAGGCTAAAATGATAAAGGCTGTTATTATTTTTTTGTCTGCTTTCATATTTTTAGTTCTTCATAGTTAAGTTCATTAACGCAATAAATATATGGTCCCACTGCTCTGCCTGAGCCCTGAAACTTAAAATGCCGTCCTTTGAGCAGGCAATATCATGATTCATCTTTGTTCCTGTATCCAATTTATGATTCATCTTGCTCTTCATATCAACAGCATAAATAGGATTAAATTCATCCTTTGCATTCTTTACATAAAAGATCTTTCCACTGTCAGAAGACCAGACAGGTCCTGCCTCCACATCTGCAATAACATCAGAAGCTACGATCCTTTCTATAAGCCCTTTGCCTTTTGATGGATCGCTGCCATCAGCATTAATAACAACAATCGACCATAAACCAGCATCATCAGAAAGATGATAATTTGAATAAAAGGCTATCTTTGTATTGTCAGGCGACCAGACAGGGGTTAGGTCATCAAAGAACCAGTCTGTCAGGCATTTCAATGACTCCTTTGGCCTTTCAATATCATTGATGACGCATATGTCGTGATTATCATCATTACCTGATGTAAAGGCAATCCTATTTCCATCCGGCGACCAGTTCGGATAAAGATCAACCTTGTTTGTAAATGTCATCTGTGCTGTGGTGTTTTTGTTTAAGTCATAAATATATATATCGCCCTTTCCTGTCCTGCCCGAAACGAACGCAATCTTATCTCCTGCTGGCGACCAGACAGGCTGGCCGTCCTTTTCTTTATGCCTTGTTATCTGTTTCAAACCTGTTTTTATCCCTCCAGTAAAGATGTCATAATCCCCTTTTGATGAGTTGCTCATAAAAACAAATCTTTTGCCGTCAGGCGACCATGAAAAATTTGCGTTGTAGCTTGCATCAATATCATTCATCTCATCAAGAAAAAAGTCTTCGGCCCTTTTTTGTTTTCTCTTGCCTTCTGAATCGAGCAGCAGCCTGTCAAGAACAGTTCCGTTTATATTACTTATAACTATCTCCTTATTGTCTCCAACAGCCCTTTCATACGCTATCATTTCACCTGTTGGCGACCATTTTGGGTTTGATTCATTATAATTATCAGCGATACCACTCAATGTCTTTACTTTAACAGCTTCAACCTTATTTCCTGTATGCCCGCTTACTGTTACAAGAGCAAAGGCTTTAATAATATAATCAGGCAGTCCATGGCCTTTAACCGCCCTATCCTCAGCATAAGCAGCTTCAGCAATAAAAAGCGTAAGACTCAAAACCATTAGCAATCTAATTACTGTCTCTTCATTCAATCCAATCAACTTATTCAACATAATCATAAATATATATCCACAAGCTCATCATTAACGGCAAAGTAAAAAACTCCAGATGCAAGGCGGAGCGAGGACTCGCACCGCAGCATACATCTTAGTATGTGAGGATGCGAGGCCGAAGCGACAACGCAGCAGATGGACTTTTTACAAAGCTGTTACAGCTTGTCCTTTATCTGGCTCCAATATATCCTCGCCCCGTCCTTTGCCTTCTCATAATCTGCCTTTCCGTCTAATGCCTTTGGAAAGAAGTCAAAATAGTCCCTCCACGCCCAGTTTGCATTTCTCAGATACGTATCCTTTTTTGTTACCAGATAGAGCTTGTGATTTGAAAGTGCAAGATAATAGATAGTATCATGCAGCCCCTCATCATAATTATCATTCGGGAAGAACCTTGTATTCTGTTTTGCTATCTGGAGATTATCAATGGCCTTTTGAAAATATCTGCCAGCCTCATCCTTATTTGTTTTTATCAGGTCATTTGCCTTTAGATAATACGCATGGCCAAGGTTTGTAAATGTTATGGCAAATCTCTTATAAATCAACTGCTGGTTTTCAGGAAGCGCCAGCACATTTTCAAACTCCTTTATAGCATTCTCATAGTCATTCCTGTCATCAAGATATATCTGGGCAAGCCTGTGCCTTGCAACTGAATAATCAGGATGCCCCTTTTCTGTGCTCGCAAAAGACGCTATTGCCTTGTCAATCGCACCGTTTTTATATTCCTCATTTCCAATCTTAAGATAATCCTTGTAAAGAATTATCTTATTCTGGCCTGCTTTATCCACTAACTCTTTGTCAAACTCAACAACCTCCTCCCAATCGCGATAATCCTGCCCTGCGGTTGCCTTAACAGTGTGAAAACCGAGTTCAACAGGTTTCCCGTCAGCAAAGGGCGTCTTGCCAAGAGGCTCGCCGTCTATAGAAACCTCGGCGCCTGATGGAGAAGATTCTGCCTTAAAGAGCGCTGTATTTGGGGTCATTACAAATTCTTTAATCTCTTTGCTCTTATCAAAACTGAGCTTTTCCTTGATCTGCTGATAGCCGTGTTTATAAACTATGAATGAATATCTTCTGCCAAGCTTAATCGGTATGTCCAGTTTTCCGTCTTTCTCTGTTGAACCCATCCAGAGATTTTCCAGATAGATATTTACACCGCCGAGATTCTGCACATTAGAACCTTTCCCGCCTTTAACTGCTGCTGTAAAATAAATCTTTTCCCCTGCCTCTGCAGTATATTCATAGAGCTTTCTTACAACCTTGTCGCCTATTACTGCCTTATCCTTTACCTTTACAGGAACTGCAAAGGATGATGCCGCATCTATCTTTTTGATCTCAACAACACCGATATCTTTAAAGCCGACCGCCTTCCCCTCGTTATCTATCTTTGCACCTTTTATATCAAACTCCATTCCTTTTGACAGCCTGTAGCCGCCTGCCTTCCCAAGATTTATCTTTATGCCCTCCTCTTCAACAGCAACAACTGTCCCTTCAAATGGAAATCTCTCTGCAATCTCTCCTGCGATATCTTTAGATGCAGAATCAATATCCCTTAATCCTTTAGCCTGTTTTATAACGCCTAATAGCAGTTTGCCGTTTGATGTATACACCTTTGTCTCAATAGTATAGCCCTTGTCATCCCTGCCGACACTGCCTGCGATTATCATATCAATTGTTTTCTTAAGGGTAGTATTTGCCCAGCCTTTTGTAGTCATCTTATCAAGGCCGAGCTTGTTCCTCTTCACCTCATCTAATAAGATATTTGTCGGAACCTCTTTGAATGCCTTGTTGTCAAACAGGTTCTCAGACAGAGAGGCCTGTGCCCTGTTGATGACTTCCTTCACTTCGTTATCTGCATAAAGATTGCTTGCAAATTTATATATACCGACCTTTATTGGCTTTGGTGAGACAGGATAGAAATAACGGACAAGGTTTACATTATCCTTTAATGCAACATCCTTCTTCCATGTATATGGGATATATTCAGATGCCTTCAATTCAACTGTAATCTTTTTGCCGGATTCCCCTTTATAATCATATGAAAACTGCCCCTTCTTGTTTGTCTTTCCCTGAAGCTTCCCGTTTATATACACATCAACGCCTGAGATACCCTCTGTTACGCCGTAATCCTCTGTCTGTGCTGTTATATTTAGATTTATATATTTTGTTAAATCAACAATAACCTCTGCGCCTGGCTCAATCTTAACCTTTTTCTCTCCTGTTATATAACCCTGCTTTGAGGCAGTAATCATTATGTCCTTAGAAAAGTCCTCTGTAAAAACATGCTCATAAACGCCCTTTTCATTTGTAGTGCCTGCCTTCTTTTTATTAACCACAATCTGGGCAGATGATAACATCGCATCCTTTTCCTTTGCTACCACTGTAAAGTATTTCCCGCCTGTCATCTCTGCAATAAATTCATATTTATCTGCAGCAGCAGCCTCCTTTGGAAGCCTTACAATAAAATTCTTTTTCCATGGCTCATATCTGTAGCCCTTTGCATCCTTCTTGACTATCAGCTCCACCTCTGCGCCGGGTTTTCTTATAATCTGTCCCGTGTATTTCCCGGATGAATCTGTAAGTCCTTCCTCTTTGCCGTCAACAATCACCTTTGCCTGAGAAACAGGCTTGCCATCAGGCGCTGACCTTGCCTCAAGAGCAATGTCTATCTTGCTGCCCTTTGAACATGAGATTGCAGCAAAGAGGATGAGAATTAAAAAAATCAAAAATTTATATTGTTTCATAATATCATACCTCCTTAATTATTCTCTGGTAAGTATTGCAATAAATCTATACTCTCCCTTTTGATGACCCTCTGCGATAGCAGATATTTCTTCCTCCAGCTTTATCTCGCCTTCTAAACTGTTTCTATCTGCTTTTGTCTTTTTAATATTATTAATCTTAGAGTAAATCTTGAACATGGTCTCCCATTCCTTCTTACCCATTACTGCCTTTAAGATTATATCCTTTCCAACCTTTGTTTTAATGGTTCCGATGAACTGGCCATTTTTATCAGTTGCGCCCTTTTCTATACCATCCACCAATATTTTTGCATCAGGCACAATGTCCCCTTTTTCATCCCTGCTTTCAACAAAGAGCTTTATCTCTATTTCCTCTGAAAGGCTGCAGCCGCTTGACAATAGAGAAAAAAGAAAGAACATCATTATCCAAAAATGTTTTACAAATATTTTATGACACACAAACAGCACCAATAAATTCCAAGAATAACAGCAAAGAAGCCATAAATATTACATGGAAGGCGGCTGTATATTCACCTCCCCCGGATTAATAATCTTCTCCTCATCCTTATTGCCTTCCTTAATACTCTTCCTCTTTCCTTCAGGTATCTTCTTTAGTTTAAATTGAAATTTCTTGTGGCTGAATTTGCCGAGCTTTGCGCCCTGCGTCTCTGTTGCAAAACCGAGCCTTGAAGCCTCTACCTTATATTCTCCGGGCTCAAGCTCCTTTTTCTCAAACAGGCCTTTATCATTTGCCTCTGTTGAATAATTCGCCTTGCCAATGGGCACTGACAGATTCATCATATTAACAATTGTCCCAGCAGGATTTTCAGCCTTTAACAGCATTCCATTTTCATCAAGAAGCTGTATTGTCCCTGAGACCTTTGTTGCACACCCAGCTGCTATGATAAAGAGAATAATTACAGAAAATATTTTTCTTAATCCCATTTCTTCCTCCTTTTTTTTCTATTGTCATCTTGTAGAAAGAGAGTAAAGATTGCCTTCCCTTGAAATACAAAACAAGGTATTGTCTTCTAAAGATATTTGCGAGGCAATCCCGTCCTCAATCTTTAATTCCTTATGTACAAAACCATCCTTTATATCAATATCATAAATATTGCCGCTGTCCGTACTTGCAAAGACACTGTCATTATATATGACAGGATTGCCTGTTATTCTCCCTTTTGCATCAAATCTCCAGACTATTTTATTTAATGAAATATCTATTGCGTAAATAGACTGTTCATTTAATACTGCAAAAACCAGCCCGTTACTTACTGCTAAATACGGTCTTACAACGGCCTTTAGCTTATGCCTCCACCTTAATAAACCTGATGCCTTATCAATACCGATTATCTCTCCGTCTGTTGATGCAGAAAAGATTGAATCATTATATAAAACCGGCGACCCTGTGAGCCTCTTTTCTAATTGAGCCTGCCACCTTACAGCAAACCTTTTTTCATTTGCAATCAGCTCAAGGCCGTATAGATAGCCGTCTTCAGAACCGAAAAATAACATCTGATTTTCAACTGCTATGTGAGACGAGGCAGGGCTTGAAATCTTTATATCTGAAAGTCTTTCTGTTCCACTATCCAAAAGCGCCTCTATTTTTTTGTTATCAATCAGCAGAATAATCACCTCTCTGTCAAACATCTGCATAACAGCAATGTCATTTGCATTTCCTTCCATCCTGTATGACCAGTTTATACTGCCGTTGTCCTTCTTAATGCTATAAAGCCTTTTATTATTATCAAGGGCATAAAGCGCCTTCTTTCCAATCCTCATCCTTTCAATCTCGCCGTATAAACCTTCCTTCCATCTTGTCTTGCCGGAAACCGCATTAACCGCGTAGATTGAGTTGTCATCACCTGCTATATAAACTGCCCCTTTATCAGCCACAGGCTGTAAGAAACTGTTTACACCTGTCTTAAATCTCCACTTAATTGCGCCTGTAATTCTATCAACTAAATAGACATAGCCCTTATCTGTTGCAAAAATAATATCATTGCCTTTAATAATTGGTGATGAGCTGATTTTCCCATCAATAGAAAAGAAATCCCTCAGACGAAGCAGCCTCTTCTCATCCTCTGTTAATCTCTTTTCACCCTCAACTTTTAATCTAAGCAATTCCATCTGATAGAGCTCCTTTGCCTTTTCATTGAATCTCCAATGGGATTTTCCATCAGCAATGTTGATTGCATAGAGGTCATCTGCGCCTGCATACAAAACAGCATCAGATGATGACAGATTTATATTCAACCCCTTTTCCAGTTTTATCCTCCATTTTTCTTTGCCTGCCTCTTTATCAATACTATACAAAATGCCATCCTCTGAAATCACACTTATACTTTCCTTATAAATCACAGGGGCAGAAACAGGATTTGAGCTGATATTGAACTGCCACTTCAATTCACCGGTAAATCTGTTTAAGGCATATATCCTCTCATCCCTTGAGCAGAAATAAACCGCATCACTGTCTATAACAGGAGAGGCTGCAATCCCTCCATCTGCCTTGAACTTCCATAAAAGACTGCCGTTCTCTGAATTCAGGGCATGAAAATATCCATCCTTAGCGCCAAAATAAAGTATCTTCTCTTCACTGATTAAAGAAGAGGATGAAATCCCTCTCTCTGTTTTAAATGCCCACCTTTTTAAACCCGTTTCAATGTCAATGGCATATACTGCCCCGTCTGCTGAACCAAAATATATTACGCCATCTGATATTGCCGGCGGAGAATTAATAGAGCCATTTGTCTTGTATTGCCAGAGCTCTTTTCCATCATCTTCTCTTAATGCGAATAAATACCCGTCCCTTGTGCCAGTATATATGACGCCATTGAATCTGATAAAGGCATTATCATAAAGGTCTGTCCTGATACGCCATATCTTCTGGCCCTTAAAATCAAGGGCATACAAAAATCCATTATATGCCTGAATATATGTAGTTCTGTTATCCTGTGTATTGGATTTTGTATATGTCTCATTTCCAATCTCTGTCTTCCATTTTATGCGAAAACTTGTATCTGTCTCAGCAGATGCAAAGGTATTTATTAATAAAAAAAGGGAAACTGCTAAAATTGTAGGAATAGTTTTAATCATCCGTTATTTGACACTCTATATTAGATTGCAAGATGTTTGCCAGAGAAAAGGTTAACGGAAGAATATAACTAACTATTTGTAAAATAAGGATAATTTTTATTGGAAACGGAGATTAAGATTAGAAGGTGTCGCAAAATAAATACAATTTAGTGCAAAGGAGGCAAATTTTGGAGAAAGCGAATAACATTATAAAGATTTAAATCCAGCAGATTATCTTATGTGAATAGACTCAGAAGGCTTAATATCGCTCACTGGGGGGTATAATAAAAAAGTGTGTAAATAGATAAAAGGCGGTGTATCCTTAATGAG
>CAKKRA010000420.1 GCA_919902475.1 Nitrospiria bacterium | reverse complement strand
TTGCGGCATAGGACTCGGCTGCAAACATCACAGCCATCAAAACTCCAAGTAATACTACTAATGCTTTTTTCATGCCTAACCTCCTTTTAATAATTCGTAATGGTAAAATTTTCATTCTCAGCATTCCTGCCTGAAGCTTTTTGCCTGTCTGCCGACAGGCAGGCAGGATTTTCTACCTCCCTGTCCCTAACTTCATAGTGCCTTTGCTGCTAAAATTATTTCCCCATCACCCCCTTTTTATCTAATAAATTAAGATTATAATTCCGCTTCTTAAAAACCAAGCTCATCAGTTGCATATACATTTCGTAAAACGACAAAACTATAACACTCATATTTTTTTTTGTCAAGAGTTTTTTAGTTTTTTTACTTTTTTTATCTGCAAAGTATGTGCCTGAAATTATTGGATTATTCAATTATAAATATTCCCTTATTTTTCAAAGGAATTTCGCATCTAAGGGCGAATGGTTATTCGCCCCTACAAAAAAAATATGTTGCCTTTTTGCAATATCTGTTGTTTTTTTCCAACAATATTATTTTAGTGGCAAGGCAGCATCGCCACTGCTAAAATATGCCTTCAACAGACCTCTTAACCAGATTTATAAGAGCTGAGGGCATAATCCCAAAAAGCAGGGTTCCTGCTGCAGCTATAATAAGCGCAAGGCTTATTGATAGAGAGGGTTTAAGCATTATATCCTCTTTTGGCTCCCGCATATACATATACATAACTATCCTTAGATAAAAGTAGGCAGATACAGCGCTGAATATAACAGCTATGACAACAATTTCAACATAGCCTGCTTTAACAGCCTCCATAAATACATAAAATTTTCCGATAAAACCTGCTGTGGGCGGAATCCCTGTAAGAGAAAACATAAAGACAAGCATGGCTGCTGCTGTAATTGGATGCTTTTTTGCCAGGCCCTGATAGTCATCAATATTAACGCCGGAAAAGCCCTCTCTTCTCAGCATGATTACTATTGAAAATGCGCCGATGTTCATGAATGCATATATCATGAGATAATTCATGGTGCTCATAAGCCCATCAGTCGTCCCTGCAATTATGCCAAGCAAGGCATAGCCGCTATGTGCTATTGATGAATATGCAAGCATCCTCTTGATATTAGTCTGTGAGAGGGCAATAAGATTTCCAATAACGATAGTAATAAGAGCTAATGGCACAAGCATATTCCCCCAGTAGACATTTAATGTCCCAAATGCCTCGTAAAAGACCCTGCCGATTATTGCAAAGCCTGCTGCCTTTGGGCCGACAGACATAAATGCAGTAATTGCTGTGGGCGCGCCTTCATAAACATCAGGCGTCCACATATGGAACGGGACAATCGCAATCTTAAAGCCAAAGGCAACAACAAAAAATATTACAGATAGCAGCAGCATTTTGTTTTCAGTAAGGCTGTTTTCATTTATATAGGCTGCTATTGCCTTTAAGTCTGTTGTCCCTGTAAGCCCGTATATTATAGATATCCCGTAAAGTAAAAATGCCGATGAAAAAGCGCCTAAGATAAAATATTTTAATGCCGCCTCATTGGACCTGCTGTCAGACCTGATAAATCCTGCTAAGATATATGTGCTAAGCGACATAAGTTCAAGTCCGAGATAAAGCACCATAAGGTTTTTGGTAGAGACCATAATCATCATCCCGAGCGTAGAAAAGAGGATTAAGGCATAGTATTCGCCAAAGTTGATTTTTTCAATTGCAATGTATCTGGCAGATATCAGTATTGAAAGAAATGCCGCCAAAAAAAAGATGAGTTTGAAAAAAGAGCTGTAGCTGTCTGAAATAAACATATTTCCAAATGCAGCGCCGGATGCCCCTGTTAAAGCATAGAAGGCAGCAACAAATATGCCCATAATGCTCAGAAAGGCGAGTGTCTCTTTCCTATTTATAACAAGGTCTGCCAATAGGATAATCATGGCAATGCCTGCTATAAGGATCTCTGGCATTGCCGGGCCTAAATCAGGAAGCTGAAATTGCGAATTGTTCATCTAATAATCTCCAAAAATATTCTTACAATCTTTATTTGCTGAATATCGCCTGCATTAACCTTTTCAAGCAGATGCTGAACTGAAACATCCATGTAGCTTGTAAGGAGATTTGGCTGCAGGCCGATTAGAACAATAAGTATAACGAGCGGGACAAGCGCTATTATCTCCCTTAAATCTATATCGTGCAAGTGATGTTCAATCTTTGGATTAACCACGCCGCAGACAAGCCTATAATAAAGCCACAGCATATATGTAATCCCGAGTATTACACCTAATATAGAAAGGGCGCCGAATATCATTGTCGCCTTAAAAGCGCCGCTTATAATCAGAAACTCACCGATAAATGAATTCAGGCCCGGAAAACCGCTTGCTGCGAGTGTAAATATGGTAAAGAAGACAACATATATTGGAACAGACCTTGAAAGCCCGCCGTAATCCTCAATCATCCTTGTATGCGTCCTTTCATAGATAATTCCAACGCACATAAAGAGCGCGCCTGTTACAATACCATGATTTATCATCTGCAGTATGCCGCCAACCACGCCTGTTTGATTGAGTGTAAAAATACCGAGTGTAACAAAACCCATATGGCTTACACTGGAATATGCAATCAGCCTCTTTAAATCCTTCTGCATAAGCGTTACATATCCGCCGTATATTATTGCAATAACAGAAAGGAGTATCATTGGAAAAATAAATGCCTTTGTTGCATCAGGGAATATTGGGAGCAGGAATCTTAAAAATCCGTATGCACCCATCTTTAGGAGTATGCCAGCAAGGATAACGCTTCCTGCTGTTGGCGCCTCTGTGTGGGCATCAGGAAGCCATGTATGAACAGGGAACATCGGCACCTTAACTGCAAATGCAGCAGCAAATGCAAGGAAAAGCCACATCTGAAGCCCGACAGGGTAATACACCTTAGAGAGCGCTAATATATCAAAGGTCTTTCCACCGCTAAAGTAAAGAACAATTATGCCGACTAACATAAAGACGCTTCCTGCAAGTGTGAAAAGGACAAACTTTATAGCTGCATATACCCTGTTAGGCCCGCCCCACACGCCTATCATCAAAAACATCGGTATAAGCATGATCTCCCAGAATAGATAGAAGAGGAAAATATCCATGGATACAAATATGCCTATCATTGCTGTCTCTGTAATCAGCAGCGCTATAAAAAACTCCTTTACCTTCTCCTTTATTGCCTTCCATGATACAAGGACACAGAGTATGCTTAGAAGCGTTGAGAGGATTATAAAGAGCACGCTGATTCCATCAACGCCTACTGAATAGTTTATATTCAATGCAGGTATCCACTTATAGCTCTCTACAAACTGCATCTTGTAGGTTGTTTTATCAAAATGCATATAAACCGGCAAGGATACAATCAATGTCGCTATTGTTGTAATAAGTGAAATCCACCTGATAAGGGCTGCATTCCAGAGAAAGAGAATAAGAAAGACCCCCAGCAATGGCAGAAATGTTGTTATAGTCAGTATTGGATAATCAAGTCTATTTAATATAATATCTTCCATCTTTTTTTCCTTTACCAGAAGATGAACCATGTTACAAGCGCAAATGCGCCAAATGCCATCATAAGCGCGTAATACTGCACCTGACCGTTTTGAATAATCCGCATCACACTGCTCCATGCAAGTGTAATCCTGCCAATGCCATTTACAGTCCCGTCAACTGCCTCTGTATCAAACAGACTCAAATAGTGCGCAGCCTTTAATATCGGCTTCTGGATTAAAAACTCGTATGCCTCGCCGACAATATTGTATTCAATATATGCAATAGGCTTATTCACTAACCACATAAATCCCTTTGCGCCCTTTCTGTAAAACCAGTCAGTATCAAGATTTAAAGACGGCTCAGGCGAAAGTTTCTTAAGGAGTATAAAAAACCCAAGCCCTGTAAATGCCATGAGCTGCATAATTTCAGAGAGATGGGATGCAGTATACGGCTCCCATTGCACAGGATAGGGCAGCATATCAAAAAGGAATTTTGGATATATGCCGAGGAAGTAGCATAAAAATGCGGCAATACCCATTGCAACCTTCATATTCAGAGGCGGCTCCTTTGGCTTTAAGCCCGAATCCTTGCCAAACCAGATGAAATACGGAAGTTTAAGGCCGACAGAGAGGAAGGTGCCGATAGAGGCGAGCATCAGCATTATCATAATTATAATTTTATGCGCCTCTCCTGCAGCGGCAACTGTCATGGATTTGCTTATAAAGCCGCTTGTAAGGGGAAAACCGGAGATTGATATCCCGCCTGTTACTGTAAAGAACAGGGTGAGAGGCATATACTTATAAAGGCCGCCGAGCTCATTTAATTTTGACCTCCCTGTCATCTCAAGCACAGCGCCTGCGCCCATAAACAACAGGCCTTTATAAATGATATGCGCATAGGCATGGGATGCAGCGCCATTTACTGCCATTGCCGTGCCAATACCAATGCCGGCAACCATGTATCCCACCTGACTTACGATGTGATAGGCGAGTATCTTCCTCGCATCATTTTCAATAATAGCATAGCATACGCCATATACTGCCATGATGGCGCCGAGCACAGATAGAATCTCAAAACCTGCAAAGCCGCGTGCAAGCACATAAACAGCGGTCTTTGTAGTAAAGGTAGCCATAAACACAGCCCCTGTAACAGTGGCCTTTGGATAGGCGTCAGGCAGCCATCCGTGTATCGGCGGAACAGCCGCATTCAGGCAGAAGCCTATCATTATCAGATAGGCTGTATAAGTAGCGCCATCCTGCGCAATCGGGACAAATGCAAAGCTCCCTGTTTCGCCATACTTTAGAATTATGCCTGCTAAAAGAAAAAGGCCGCCAACAACATGGACCAGAAGGTATCTGTATCCTGCATCAACAGACTCTTTGGTCCTTCTGAACAAAACAAGAAACACAGATGCAAATGCCATTACCTCCCAAAACATAAAGAGGGTTACATAATCGCCTGCAAAGGTGGCGCCGAGCGAGCCTCCAATATATAAAAAGGCTGCAATATGCTGGCCGTCGTCCTCAACATGAAGGCTGTATATTATTCCAATTAAG
>CAKKRA010000419.1 GCA_919902475.1 Nitrospiria bacterium | reverse complement strand
CAATAAAATAATTCCAATAGAGGGCAGCACATATTTTGATTTTACACCAAAGAAAAACGGAGAGATACCCTTCAGATGCTCCATGGATATGTATCACGGAAAGTTTGTTGTGGTTGATGAGATTACGGAAGCGCCTGTTAAAAAGGCCTCCGGTTCTGCTCCTCTCCCCTCAGTAGAGAAGCGCTCTCAGATTCCCTCTCCCCTTGGGGGAGAGGGAAGGGTGAGGGGTGAAAAATCAGATATGGTTTTGATTCCATCCGGCGAGTTTACAATGGGAAGCAGCGATAATGAGATAGTGGATATTATAAATAAATCTGGCGGAAAGGCAAAGCCTGTGTGGTATAAAAATGAGACACCAAAGAAAAAGATATTTGTAAAGGATTTTTATATAGACAAATACGAGGTAACAAATGCGCTATTCAAGAGGTTTAAGAACGACCATGTTATTCCCTTTGGCAGGGAGAACCATCCTGCTGTAAATATTAAATGGGCAGAGGCAGATGCATATTGCAGATGGCTCGGAAAGAGTCTCCCAACAGAGGAGGAATGGGAAAAGGCAGCAAGGGGGACAGATGGCAGGCAGTTTCCATGGGGAAATGATTTTGACAAGGCAAAGGCAAATACAGCAGCATCTGGGCTCGGCGGCGAGGCGAGGGTGGGAAGCTACAAAGAGGAGACAACAGCGTCATTGTTTCCAGGCGGCACTGTTCCTGTTGGAAGCCTTGACAAAGGTGCGAGCCCTTACGGCGTGCATGATATGTCAGGCAATGCATGGGAGTGGACTGATACATGGTATGATAAGGAAAAGGGTCTGAAGGTTCTAAAAGGCGGTTCATGGATTGCGCCGCCAATTAGCGCAAGGAGCGCTGTGCGGCTTGCAGACAATCCGTTTGTTATGTCGAATGACTACGGGTTCAGATGTGTTAAAGATAAATTATGAAGAAAATAATTATTAGCGGAATAGTATTGATTATTATAATAACAGGAACGGTGGTATTCCTCTCTTTTAGCCTTGGCGCAACCTCTGCCTCAGGCGATATCTCATCTGTAGGCAGGATGATGCTGTTTAGATACGGCATTGTAAAAAAGCTTTCCCCAAAAGAGGAAAGATTTATATTTGAATATAATTGCTTTAGGAGATGCCACAGCAGGGATGTTATTGACAGGGCAAATCATACGCCCTTTGAATGGGCAGCAGTTGTGGACAGGATGAGAAATGCGAATAATGTAAAGCTAAAGGACAGGGAGGCAGCAGTAATTATTCGCCATCTTCAGACTACAAGGCTTCCTATTGCATCTTCGCTTTCATCTGATATAGTCCAGAAAATGTTCAAACAATTATGGAAGAGCGATTTTGGAGAGGGCGATGTATATATAGATGTGGTATATTCTACACCTGAATATTTTAAGGCA
>CAKKRA010000418.1 GCA_919902475.1 Nitrospiria bacterium | reverse complement strand
TTTACCCTCCCTTAAAACCACCCCTCACCCTTCCCTCTCCCCTGAGGGGAGAGGAGTAAGGTGAAAGGGGTTATTTTAAACTGCTACCCTGTAACTTTGCTTCTCTCTCTTTGTCTCTCTTATCAGCTCCACAAACTCCTCTGCCCATTGCGGCGAGCCTATGGCATGTAAATGGGCATAGGATGCAATTACATTCTTATAGATTATTCCGTCATTCTTTCCATCAATGCCTTTACCGCGTATAACTTTATATAGAAACTTTACATCACCTAAGTTTCTGACCCTTGAATAATGAAATTCATGACCTCTTAATTCTTCTTCATCTGCATTCTTCAGAATAGTGTAGCCATGCGCCTGAACCTTTTTTGTCATCTCTATATCACAGGGAAGGACGCCAACCATCTTTTTTACTTCCCCATTCCATGATATGCTTCGGGATAGATACATCAGGCCTCCGCATTCTGCATAAACAGGCATTCCATTCTCTATAGCATTATGAATATCCCTGCGAAGAGATGCATTTGCTTCTATTTCATTCATAAACATCTCAGGGAATCCGCCGCCGATATATAGTCCATCCACATCAGGAAGGTTCTTGTCATTAATGGTATCAAAAAAGACTATCTCTGCGCCTGCATCACGAAGGGCATTAAAATTTTCAAGATAGTAGAAAGAGAATGCCCTGTCAAGGGGAACGCCGATTTTTACATCTGATTTAGAGACTGGGGGCTTGAGACTGGCAGATGGAGATGGGAGACTGGCTGCACCCTTTGCAATCTCTATTATCCTATCTATATTTACATTTGTTTCAACTATCTTGCTTATATTTTCTATGGCAGGTATTAATTCTGAATCTTCTTTTTGGGGGATAAGTCCGAGGTGTCTTTCTGGGATATTTAATTGCGAACTTCTCGGAAGGCAGCCTAAAACCTCAATCTGACAGTAGCGCTCAAGCGCTGCCCTCAGCTTTGCCTCGTGTCTGCTGCCTGAAACATTGTTAAGGATAACGCCTGCTATATTGATATCAGGCTCAAAGTTTTTATAGCCATTAACGAGCGCTGCAATGCTTCGCGTCATTCTTGCTGAATCTATAACTAAGATAACAGGGCAATTTAATATCCTTGCAATATTTGCTGTGCTGTTCTCCCCTTCTATATCAATGCTGTCATAAAGGCCTTTATTGCCTTCTATAATACTTATATCAGCGCTGCGGCTTCCGGTTAGAAATGTATTCCTGACACCACCCTGACCCATCATAAAAAGGTCAAGATTCCGGCAGTAGTTTCCTGCAGCAGCAGTAAGCCAGCTCGGATCAATATAGTCAGGCCCCTTTTTAAAGGGCTGAACATTCAAACCCTTTTTGGCTAAAGCTGCGGACAGGCCAATACTAACCGTGGTCTTGCCTGAACGGCCGTGTGCTGCAGAAATAATAATGCGCGGCGCAATAATAAATTCAGACTGCATTTTTTGATTAGACTGCTCTTTAATGCCGATACTCAAGCTGTCTTCTCCTGTTTTTCCTCTTTAAGAAAAAAGATAAATAGAAAACCTAAGTCTCCTAAGAATTGCGGATATATTTTATATCAGAAATGTTATATACTGCAAGATAATCTTATAAGATTTAGATAAAAAGATTTTCTTGCATTTTGGGGGTTAAGGAAGTTGTACTGCATGGGTAATGCAATTAAAAAAAATAAGAATAAAATATAAGTCCTAATAAAAATCTTCCTAACCCTTATTAGCAAACTGATAAAAATATCCACTTATTCTTCAAAGAGCATATTCTATATTCATATATTCTAATTATCTTATAAACCTTTGTCAACTATTTTTTTACAAAAAATTTACAGCCTCTTAATCTACTGTTAATATTCAGGAAATAGAGAGAATTGCCTGCTCTCAGCAAAAAATTAATCAGACTGCAAAAAGGCAATCATGGTTTATAACTTAGATTATCATGGATATGATAGGTATATGGCAGTTTGTTCTTCCAGCCATTTATATTCTTCGGCCCTGTTGGACCTGTTATCATATTATCGTGGCCTTCTACAAGGCTTGACTTGCCTTCAAAACCGTCTACTACATTATAAATATTCTTGAAACCTGCCTTTGCGAGTGCATTGGCAGCGCCAACACTCCTGAATGCGCTCCTGCATATTAGAAATATTGTATCATCCTCTTTAAATCTCTTCTTTACATTTTTAACAAACTGGCCTTCTGTTACCTGAACCTCTTTTCTGGCAAGAGAAGGATTCCCAAAGTCCAGCGTAGGAAAGGGAATGTTATATGCCATCTCAGGGTGGCCAACAAGTATATATTCATCAGCCGTCCTTACATCAATCAAAAACATTTTTTTATTGCCTGATGTGAGCATCTTATATGCCTCTTCAGGAGCGATATCATGGTCAGTTCTAATACAGCCTCCCTTCACACTCTTCTCAACACACTTGCCATAGAGATGCTCCCCATTCTTTGTGTGATGGGCAAGGACAGGAGAAAAAGATAGAATACTTATAATAACTGTAAAAATGTATAACATAATTATCTCTTTTTTAAATCTATCTCTTTTCTATACAATATATAAACAGACTTTTCGGTTGCCTTTAGCGCCTCTTTAATCAATCCCTTATTATATGCGCTGCTATCTTTCAAAACAGACTTATAAAACTCATTATAAAACCTGTCAGGATAAACCTTTACCTCTATTATAAATCTATCTGCATCTTTATTCAAAATATTTTCGTATTCAAAGTTAAAAAACCCTTTGGGAGGTATTCTGGTATCAAAATGCTCCTGTTCAAGGTCTAAAGAAACCTTTCTGCCAATATAGGACTCTTTTATAGTATCTTTAATCATCTTTCCTTTGCCATCAATTATAAAACCTTTTATGATTATCAAGGGAGTAGTATATGTGGGAAAGTAATGCCCGACACCACTGTTTGTTATAATAAGGCTTAACCTTATACTGTCTTTTCTAATCTCTTTTGCCGCTATCTCAAAACCGACTCCTTTTCTTACCATTTCAGGGTCGTGTATGCCTCTGAAGAGGTGCTGCCTGTCAGGCATGTGACATCTCTGGCAGGTAATATTGTTTTTACCATAGATGCTCTCTTTCCACTCCCTGTATGTATTTGTCAATACCTTGCCATTAAGCTCATATCCTTTATCCATCTGGTGGCACGCTGCGCAGAACTCTGCCTGTTCAAAGAAATCCTTTTCAATAAAACCATTGTGAGCTGTTTTTTCCTGCTCCTTGACCATTGACCCTTGCCCCAGCCGTAACGGCGGGCCATATACCTTCCCTTCCCTCAGATGGCAGACGCTGCAAGAAACCCCTGAATGTTTGAGCTTGTTGTCAAAGGTTGGGTTTTTTATGTATTCACTTGAGCCTTCACCCTTCACCCTTGACCCTGCCTTTATTTCTGACTGTTCTGATAATGGCGCATGGCAAAAATAGCAGGAGGCAGCGAATTCAGGTTTCTTGTCAGGATTTAACTGTCCCATTAAACCATGACTCATGGCCTTGCTGTGCAATGAACCCTTCCATGCATCATACTGCGCCTTATGGCAGTTTTTGCAATTGTTTGGATGAAGAGATTGTTGAGGGGAAATCGGCCTCTGCCAATAGCTATCAGCAGAGGCTAATCCTGTTTGAGAAGAAAGGAAAATAAAAAGGGATAGAAACAATATTTCACATAACCTTAACATGCTCTATTCGTAGTATATCAAATTCTTCCATACCCTTCATTAATTATTTTTTCTCTCCCTCTATACTTGTATCCAATATTAGGGATTTTTCATAGCACATGGATTTGCAGCCCCTCCCTCATCTTTTGCATTTGCCTGAGCATAAGCAGCAAGGGCTGTCATTTCAACAGAGTTCCCGGGAAGCGGCTTTCCCTTCATAGGATTCAATAGACAAAAACTTATCATCTGGTCAAGGGTAAGGATATCGTCTGCCATTTTGATATATTTTGGGAAAGGGGTCTTTTTTAGGCCCTTGCCGCCAGCATGACAGGTTGCGCAGGCAGCGCCGGATGTGCCTAATTTTTTATCATTCCATAATTTAGCGCCCTTTTCCATAAGCTTTGCACTATCTTTGATGCCTGCCTTTCTTATGGGCTTTGACTTCTCAGCGCATGGATTCTTCGCAGCGCAAGGGTTCTTTGCTGCACAGGGATTCTTTTTTGCAGCACACGGATTTTTTGCTGCACAGGGGTTTTTCTCAGCAGCCTGAAGCACTTCTACTAAGCCACCTGCCATTATTAAGGGTAATGTCAATAAAACTGTTGCGATTGTTTTTTTAAGATTTTTATACATGTTTTACCCTCCTTTTCATTATTGGATGATTTTATCATCAAACTTTTAAACCCGTCAATCTTTATTAATTTCAGTTTTTTTTATGCAGGCGTGAATCTCCTGAGGATAAAGCCCTTGTAGTATATCATTAGGTCTGTATATGCCATAATGCCCATGATGATTAAAAGCACACCAAAAACAATTATAAATATCCTTTTGTTATTGCGTATCCATTTTACATAAGTCAAGAGGGCAGCAAACAGCATCCCAACAATAAATAGGGCTGCAGAAAGTCCTATAGAATAGAAGACAAGCAATAGTGTCCCTTCCTCCACGGTAGCTGCATTCCCAGTATAGGTAAGGATAATGGCGAGCGTTGGCGTTATGCAAGGCATATAGATTGTTGCAAAGGAGATGCCAAGGAGAAAGCCGCCAACCTTATACACCATATCATTATTAACACGCACTCCTCCTATATTCATATTATCAGGCATCTTCAAAAGCCCTATTATAATAATGCCCATTAATCCTACCTCTACGCCGGCAAATTGGCGGATAAGGCCAAGATGGGTAATAAGAAATGCGCTGATGTTGTATGCAGAGGCGCCGAGTGTTACAAAGGCTATTGTAAACCCAAGAAGCGCCAATGCTGAAGGCAGTGCAATATATTTCAAGGTAGACAGGATGTTATCTTTTCCCTCTTTAAGCGCAAGCCCCCAGACATAGGCGAAATAAAAAGGGCTGAACTGTAGTATGCAGAAGAACCAGATAGAAAAGAAGGCAGTGAAGCCGCCGGCAAAGGCGGTAAATACGCCTATCTCTGCTGTCTGAGGCACAACAGAGTTGCTGGCAGTGATTATTGAGAGTAACTGATATATTACTTTCATTATTTATTCCGT
>CAKKRA010000417.1 GCA_919902475.1 Nitrospiria bacterium | reverse complement strand
GGTTACATTTCCCGATGTCATGCTGGAAAAGACATTCTTTCCGAGGAAGAGAGAAGTGGTATTATCAGCAGCAAGTGGTATGGCAAGTTTGCTGCCTATTGTCTTTCCAATTGTGGAATAAATATCAGTCTGCCGCCATGCATACTCAAGCGGTCCCTCTGTGTTATAGAATGCCTCTTTCATTGTCCTGTAATTGCCTGATATCATTACCTCTGTTGTGGATGTATTCATTGTTGCAGTGCCAATAATAAATAATACTACAAGCATTATCATTGCAATCAACAGGGCAGAGCCCTTTTCATTTAAAAATATATTTTTCATAACCATCACTCCATAAAATTGTTTTTTACCCTTATCAAACTTGTTAACTGCCTTGTCCTTGCCTGATTACTTAACTGGGCAACATTTCTTGTAGTTGCGGTTGTTAAGTCTATATTTACAGAAGCTATATTGGCAAGACTTGTTGTTTCGTTGCCGTTTTTGTCAAGATATCTGAAAAAGATATCAGCCAGACCATTGCCGTCACGGTCATCCGGTGTTCCATTGGCGTCGGCATCAGGGACTACAATGTTTTGCGCAACATTTTCAGCTTCCCCTGTATCTACAATACCGTTGCCGTTTAAATCAATCCATCTTGTTAGAGTTCTTAGAGTAGCGGTGTCCGGACTTGTTTCAGGGTTAGGCTCAACAGAATACCTTATTCTAACAGGCCATGAAGTTGTACAGTCATGAAGAAGAATAGTATCCCCGGGTTTAAATGCTATATCTGGTATTCCGCCTGTTGGAAGCGAAGTGCTGCTGCTGAATGTAAGCGTTATTGTTGCTGGGGATACACCCTGCGGCGTTAAGGCGGAAATTGTATAGCAGACATCGCTTGCACCCTCATCCCTGCTCGGTTCCATTCCTGTAGACGGCCTTAATATCCTTGCAGTGGCGCCAACCCTGCTCTGGAAGTCTCTGGTTGTATCTATCGTAAAGGTTATAGGGCTTGTTAGTCCAGTAATGTTTCCGTCTGAATCCGCAGGATTCAGGATGGATGCATAGCCGTCCAGTTCAGAGCCGACCGTTATAGTTATGTTGAATGTCCCTGCGTCTTCTATAGGGTATGCTGCAGGCTGGTTTGGTATCATTAATCCTGCCCGTCTTATATCCCTTACAAGCGTCTCTAATCCAATGCGGGCAGATTGCTGTGATTCTGCAACTTCATTCTGTGTTAAACCCTGCCTTTGCTGTCCTATGAATGTAGTGGATATTGCCATTAAAACAAGACCAAGTATGGCAATCGCAACCATTAATTCAACGAGCGTAAAACCTTTATTACCTATTACAATTAATTTTCTCATATTATTTACCTCCGCCTCACAGATGTCTCTGAAACAGAATGCAGATTTCCTCCTTGGTCTGTCCAGCTAACGGTAACTGCAATAGTAGCAGTATCTGCAATGGGATAATCTACATCTATCATGTAGTTTCGCGTATAGTTAACGCCCATAAAGGTCTTTTGAATGACCGCTGAACCATTATTGTATACAGGGAAATCATTATCAAAATTGCCTGCAGCATCAACACCCGGTAAGGCGCTGGAGTCTAAATTCATCAGCTTTTCCATCGCGTCCTGCGCCGCTGTCGTGGCAGTTGTTAGCTTATTACCGCGGGCATTTCCATCTATTCCCATTACCTGCATCTGGCTTAATCCAAGAAGCCCTATAGCTAAGATTACAAGGGCAATCATAACCTCAAGCAGGCTGAAGCCTTTTTCATTAAGAAATGTCCTTTTCATATTTATCCTCCCTATTGTATTCTTACCCTTCCTGAATTATTTATGCAAACCCTCATGGTTTCTAATCCATCTGCCCTGTCAATATTTACCCTGAACTCACCTCCGCAGACATCCGGAACTTCTGGCGCTATTGTAAAGCTAGTGGCGCTTGATTCTACAGCGCCGAGTTTTCCAAATATTAAAGAATCAACACAAGGAGTAATAATGCTTCCGATTCTAACCGCATTTCTATATTGATTAGCAAGGTCAACTGTTTTGATGTTAACATCATTAATTAAAGGTGCGCATGGTACATCCTGCACATCTGTTATCTTTACTACTTCATAACTTGTATTACTTGTAAGTGTTACTCTTACTGTTGCGTTTTCCTTTGCTGCTATCTGCTGCGCCCGAGCAATGTCATCCTTAAACCCCCTTGTTGCTGCAGAGAGTCTTAAATGCGGAAGATTGGCAAAATACATTGCTATTCCAAGGCCGATTACAATAACGATGATTACAATTACAACCATCAGCTCTATTAGAGTAAAACCTTTTTCATTTTTTATTTTCATTAATGTTCTCCAAAACAAAAAGGCCTGCCACCGATTTTTCAGGTAAGCAGGCCTCTGTATTATCTTTCCCCCCACTTCGGCAGTCCTTTCAACCATCCTCTCACCATATCCCTCTCACCAATGTGGAGAGGATAGATGAAAGATTAGGTTAAGGACTTTGTGCCTCCATCTTTTCAGATGAAGTTACCCTTATCGGTGGTCATTTGACCATTGATATTTAGTTTTCAATTATGATAATTGCAATTGCTGTGCCAGCAATTGCAATATAAAGCGTGGCGACGCCTCCCCCCTACGATTAATTTGAAATCCCTTGAAAAATAATGAAAATATAAGGGCAAGGCATTCTTTATCGCAGTGTAGAGGCAGGTTTAAAATCCGTTCAAACTATGTAACAGATTACCCAACTATGTAATGGATTACATAGTTACACCCCCTGATAAGTTACTTCTGTCTCATACCTGTGCATCAGGTTCAGGATTGATGGGTCAATGCCTTTAAGCTCAATAAACTCCCGCTCCAATTCCTCTACATAATATCTGTCAAGATTGCTCTCTTTCAGGAATTTTTCCCTTAAATCAGTATCCTTATTATTAATAATCATCGGAAGGATTTCATAGAGGTAGACCATCTCCTCCTTTAAATCCTGCAGGACCTTATTAAAAAGCTCCTGAGGTATCTCTTTATTAATAATTTTATCCCTCAAAAGCTCTGCTGACAGCTCTTTTCTAATTTCCTCAAAGTCATCGCTCTTCCGCAATTCCATATAAAGGTTCTTCATCTTCTTTCTGAAATAATAATGTACAGTCCTGTAGAGTATTGCTTCTTTGTTTGCCTTTGTAAGCTGGGCTACAACTGTGCTTAACGGCATGCGCAGATCTTCCACATCTTTTATACCTTTAAACATTACATAGATTTTCTTTTTCCCAAAGGATGTCAGATACCTGTCTTTTAGTATTGCTTCTATAAACAGCTCCTTAAATATCTTTGAGTCAATATCATCGAAAATCTTTTTGTTCTGCAATATGCTTCTCAATCTCTCCTCTGTTATATCCACATCCTCCATAAAGACGATTTGATTAATATAAGAGAATGCTGCATCAAAGCGGTCAAAGAAGGTTACTATATTGCTCAATGTCTCAAGCGGCTTTGTATTATTTGCGTCCCTGAAAAACTCGTCGCACCTCTTTCCTGCTTCTAAGAGCAGGCCTTCAAATCTTAAATCCCTCTTTTCCATGGCGGTCTGTTTTGATTTTAACAGTGTGACAAGGTCTTCCTTTGATACGTTGTTTTCCGTAAGATGCCCGCCTATAAATATCCCCTCCAGTATCTCCCTTGTATCTTTGATATATTCAGGCTCATCAATTCTTCCGAGCTTTTTGCCTTTTAATAAAAGCTCGTCTAAGGCAGAGAAAAGCTCAAGAGGGATATTATTTCTTATGCTCAAAGACCGGAGCCTGTTGAGCCTTGCCACCTTTCCCTGATCCATGCCTTTTTCTTTTGTAATGGAGACAAGTATATCCTTATATTCATCAATTATGCGCCTGTTGTCCGGGTGTTTGTATAATACATCAATCTTTATCCTCTCAAGCTGGTACTGGTCAATGTTGTATGCCTTTGTCATGTCCTGCAATATTTTGTACTCGTGTTCCTTTATCATCTTTTCATCAGAGTAAAACTCTTTGTAAATAGTATAGTATTCTGTATTATGCCTGTGAATAAGCTTGAAGAGGTATAATATTACATCAGGGTCTTTTAATGTGGTTAGTATCTCTTCTATTAAGGCAGGCTCATCCTGCAGGTGGATATTTTTGGTTCTTTTTAGAAATCTTCCGAGCCGCTTTAAGAGATGCTCCTGCTGTGTTTTGAGTTCGCCCTTAAATTTAGACTGGATGAAAAAGTAGTAATTGCAGAGGGCATTTCCTTTTACAAACACCTCGTCAAAGGTTTCAAATCCATAGGCCTGATTTGTAAATATGAGGTTTTCTCCTGTAGAGTCAAATAATGTGCCGTACATAATCAGCCTGTTTATCACGTCCTTCTTCACCATATCCTTTATTGGCTGGCTTACGCCAAACATATACTCGCAGAAGTTGCCTCCTGTCCCTTTATAGGAGATGCCTTTTTCGCTTATTACGAACTCATTACCGTAGGAGAAAAACCTGATAAACCTGTGGCCGTCTTCAGCGCTTATCTCATAGAAGAATCTATTGCTGATATCTTTGCCGGCAATGGTTGCATAATAGTCTATAACATTATTTATCTGTCCGTGCAGCCTTATATCCTGAATCATTTATTTTTTAAACTCCTCCATGCCCCTGCCGTCAACAATGGTATTGCACTTTGGGCACCTGTTGTCCTTTATATTATATTTTAAAATATCATAGCCGTGTCTGTCTATCAGCAGTGTCTTACAATTATAGCATAATGTATCCTCGCCTTCATCGCCTAAGATATTTCCAGTGTACACATATCTTAGACCAGCATCAAATCCGATCTTTCTTGCCTTTTTCAATGTTGCAGCAGGCGTCCTCGGCTTGTCTGTCAGCTTGTATGTTGGATAAAAGGCGCTCACATGCCAGGGTATCTCAGGTCCAACGCTATAGACAAATTCAGCAATCTGTTTCAGCTCATCATCTGAATCATTTAAAGTGGGGATTATGAGTGTTGTCACCTCAACCCAGATGTTCAATTCGTGCATAAGCTTTATTGTATCTAAGACATGGCTGACTTTGGCGCCGCATATCTTTTGATGCGTCTTTTCATCAAAGAATTTCAAATCCACATTTGCAGCGTCAAGATAGGGTTTAATAAGCGTCAGCGCCTCTTTGGTCATGTAGCCGTTTGTTACAAAGACATTTTTAATTCCCTTCTTACTTGCAAGCATTGCAGTATCGTATGCATATTCAAAAAATATAGTCGGCTCAGTATAAGTATAGGCAATGCTTTTGCACCCGGCCTTTTCTGCTGCTTCAACTATCTCCTCTGCCTTAACAGCATCGCCTGTTATCATGCCCTTTCTGTCCTTAGGCATCTGTGATATTTCATAGTTCTGGCAGTGAAGGCACCTGAAGTTGCAGCCAACTGTTGAAATGGAATATGACTGTGTTCCGGGATAAAAATTAAAAAATGGTTTCTTCTCAATTGGGTCAATATTAGCTGAGACAAGCCTCTCATAGACAAGGGAATAAAGTGTGCCTTCCTGATTCTCCCGAACCCCGCATATACCCCTTTTAGACGGCAGGATGATGCAGCGGTGATTGCACAGACCGCACCTTACCTTCTTGTCCTCAATCTTTTCATACAGCATTGCCTCTTTCATAGTTGCCTCAGTAATAAAATGTTATATGCAATTCTAAATAACTGTCTTAATAATTGTAACGACTTATTTGTAAAATCCCTCCTAACCTCCCTTTTCCAAAGGGAGGGATTTCCCCTCTATTAAGAGGGGATTAAGGGGTGTGTTACCCCTCTTTAGCAAAGAGGGGTAAGGGGAGATTTTTTTATAATACTTTAACTACTTCTCCCATTCAACTCGCAATAATTTCACATCATGCGACCAGTTATATCTTACTTTTCCTTTAAAAGCCTTATAAATCGCCCTTCCTATCCTCTGCGCAAGCTTTTCATTTGTTGTTGTGATATTAATTTCTGATGCCGTTTTTCTTATCTCAATTATCCGCTCCAATGGATTAATGCCCTTTGCAAGGCTATCCTCGTTCTTTGCAAGATTCAGTATCTCATCCCTCTTTCCCTTATCTTTAATAAAATCGCCTTTTAATGTTACGATGCCGCCGGGAAATTTGTCCTTAATCTTCTGACATGCAGGGCATAGCACCTTCTGCGTGGTCTTTTTATCAATAGTTTCTTCGTAGACTGCCTTGTCAAAGAACCACCTCTTTTTGTGGTAAATGGCATGGCATTTCTTGCAGATTGCCATTTCATGCGGCCCGCCTTTTGCAAGATACGGGTCATAATATGCCCCAATATTCTTCTTAAACTTTGCCGGCTTATAATCTCTCTCTTTTCTCGCTTTTCTTATCTCTTTCATCTTCCGCTCCTTTCCGGGATACATTTCACTCTCGGCACACAGACTACCGGGCACGGCGCACCCCTTACAACCTTTTCTGCTGTGCTTCCAAATAGTATCTGTTCAAGCTGTCCAGTCCTTCCATAGCTTCCCATGGATATCAAATCCGCCTCAATCTCCTTTGTCTTTTTTATTATCTCTATGAATGGAATACCCTGAGAAATCAGCCTTTCAATCTTTACCTTTTTGTTTGGCCTTGAATTTTTTAGGAATTCATCAAAGTCATCCTCTGTTTTCTTTAATACCTTCTCTTCTATCTTTTTTCTTGCCTCCTTTGTAAAATGGCTTAATGTATCAAGAATCTGCGGCTCAATAACATTCAGAATATATAATGTTGAATCAAACTCCTCAGCAAGGTTTAAGGCATATTCATAGGCATCCTTGGAGCACTCAGAAAAATCTATTGGAATAAGAATCTTCTTGATGTTCATCTGCCACCTCCTTACTTAAGATGATTACACAGATTTAAAGACGATTACTCAGATTAATTTGTTTAATCTGTGTAATCTGAATTTTAATCGGTGCAATCAAGGCATCACTTTTGTGAGCGCCTATATAATGATATCAACAAATGGCCTTTTTTTCAATGTAAAAATGGCTCTTATTTATTGCAATCTAAGGAGATTTTCTGCTACTATCTATTTATGCTTTTATCAGAATCAGTCAGTTTATTAAAGGATATCGCAGGCAAGGAGAATGTTTCTGCAGAAAGGGAGGAGCTTCTCTGCTACTCATACGACGCCACACAGATAGAATCCCTGCCAGATATTATAGTTAAACCGACAACTACATTACAGATTTCTGAGATTATGAAGCTTGCAAATAAAGAGGATATGCCTGTTATACCGAGGGGCGCTGGCACAGGATTTTCAGGAGGCTCTATACCTGTAAAAGGCGGTATTCTCCTTTCTTTTGAAAAGATGAACAGGATAATTGAGGTTGATGAGGATAACCTCTTTGCAATAGTTGAGCCAGGGGTTATTAACGGTGATTTACAGAGGCTTGTGGAATCAAAGGGACTATTTTATCCGCCTGACCCTTCAAGCATGGACTTTTGCACGCTCGGCGGCAATGTTGCTGAAAATGCAGGAGGACCAAGGGCAGTAAAATATGGTGTTACACGCGACTATGTAACGGGTCTTGAAGTGGTATTGCCAACAGGCAAGGTAATAAACACAGGCGTTAAGACACGGAAGGGTGTTGTTGGCTATGACTTTACAAGGCTTATGACAGGCTCTGAAGGAACGCTCGGTATTATAACGAAAATAATATTAAAACTCCTTCCAATGCCTGAAAAGGTCTCTACACTCTCTGCATTTTTTACAGACATTGCTGATGCAGCAAGGACAGTTGTGGATATTACTAAAAAGAGGATAGTGCCAAGGGCAATAGAGTTTATGGACAAGAATTCGCTTGAGGTTGTGAAGGAGCATTTGCCAGAGGGATTGCAGGAAAAGGCAGAGGCATTGCTTTTAATAGAGGTGGATGGAACAGAGATTGAGGCGCCGAGGATTTTAGAAAAGGTAAAGGATGCTTGTAAGGCAAATCATGCAGCGAGAATAGATATTGCGGAAAATGAGTCAGATGCCAAAAGGCTCTGGCTTGCGAGGAGGTCATTGTCTCAAAACATGTTTAAGCTCAAGCCTGATAAGATAAACGAGGATATAGTTGTGCCGAGGACAAGGATACCAGATATTATTAGTGCAGTAGACGGCATTTCTAAAAAATATAATCTAAAGATAGTAAACTTTGGTCATGCAGGGGATGGCAATATACATGTAAATATAATGTATGACAAAAAAGATGCTGATGAGACAAACAGGGCAAATGAAGCAGTAAAAGATATCTTTTCTGCCACCCTCTCTCTTAACGGCACCATATCAGGCGAGCATGGCATAGGCATCACAAAGGCGCCATATCTAAAGATGGAGCTTGGCGAGCTTGGGGTGGAGGTGATGAAGAGAATCAAAAGATCATTTGACCCGAACAATATCTTAAATCCGGGGAAGATATTTCCTGATGAAGCAACTTCAAAATCAACAGATTAATCAATTTGCCATAGGACATTCTGCGTATCCTGAACTAAGATTCGCAACCGAGACCCCCTGCTGGCACACAGTACTTTTTATCCTTGCAACCTGTGCCCGCACATATAGGGCATATCTCTCCGTTATCAAGATATCCCTTTTTGTTGCAAACTGTACAGGGGTTATAACATACCTCATGTGCCTCTTCACTTGGAACTTCTTTTCCTTCTTCCATTTAATATCCTCCCAATGTTATATACATTACAGATTTAGGCAAAGCTTGTAACTAAGTCAAATTAATAAAGAATATCATCCATAGCCAGTCTCTGAATAATTTAGTTCAAACCCTCTTTTTTCTCAATGTCTTTTTTATTCTTCATCAACGAACGGTAGGTGCAGTGCATTCAGCGGCGTGAACATTCTTTTTACTGTAACAACAGTCCGAAATATATATTAATTAAGACAGGTTGTCAAATTTTTTCAGAAGCATTATCAGGGTGGATAGGGTTTATCTGTTCGTCTTGACAAAACTAACAAATTTCCTTGACAAAATAACCTGTTATATGTTAAAAATATAATTCTTTCTAAGAATCAAGGAGGTAGTAAGATGTATGCAGTGTTAGAGACAGGCGGAAAGCAGTATAAGGTTTCTCAGGGGGATGTTATTTCAGTTGAAAAGCTGAGTGCAAAGCCCGGTGAAAAGGTTGAATTAAATAAGATTTTAATGATTGGCGGAGAGAAAACTGTAATTGGCAATCCTGTTGTAAAATCAGCAAAGGTAATCGGTGAGGTAGTTAAGCAGGATAGGGCAGATAAGGTTATAGTCTTTAAGATGAAGAGGCGAAAGAACTACAGAAGGACAAGGGGGCACAGGCAGGCTTTTACTTCATTAAAGATTACAGAAATCGTAACGGCTTAGTAAAAAGTTCATCTTAAGATTAGTAATTTTGAGCATTAATTTTTTGGAGGTTTACAATGGCACATAAAAAAGGTGTTGGTTCATCAAGAAATGGAAGGGACAGCAATCCGCAGTATCTCGGCGTCAAGTGTTATGGCGGCCAGACGGTTAAGGGCGGAAGCATAATTGTAAGGCAGAGGGGCACAAAGTTCCACCCAGGCAAGAATGTGGGCAAAGGAAGCGATGACACCCTCTTTGCAAAGGTAGCTGGTATTGTAAAGTTTGAAAGGGATGGAAGAGACAAAACCTGTGTAAGTGTTTATCCGGCAGTTTAAGGCATATAAAAATAGTCTTTATTAAGAGGGCGGTCAGCTATTGACCGCTTTTTTGTTTTCAGCCTTCCCTTTAAATTAGGACGGTGAGGTATCCGCTACCATACTGTTGAGACTATCCCAAGCTTTTTTATTCCTTCATCCCTTGTAATCAAAGCGGCTTCAAAATAAAGGGCAGTAGCCACAATCAATTTATCATGCATCTCAATAGCGGCCTTCATTTTATCAGTAACCTTGAGTATCTCAATATCCAGTGGTGCAACATTAAAATTCTCGCTTTCCTCAATTTTCTTTAAGGTTTCTGAAAAGGTAATTGTAATCCTTCCTTTTTGAGAAATGAACATTAACTCAGCTAATACAACGGTGGGAATTATAATCAAGTCCTTTTGCTTTGTTTGCTCAA
>CAKKRA010000416.1 GCA_919902475.1 Nitrospiria bacterium | reverse complement strand
CATGTAGGTGTTTCAATAAATGTAAATGTTACAAATGCTGTTACAGTTGTCCACCACGATACATTTGTAAGAGGGGTAAGGGTTGTTGCGCCGCTTCCGCCGAATCCATTTAAAACAGGAAGGATTATTGCCGGCCCTCCGCTGATAGTTCCAGTAAAGGCAAGCCTTGCGCCATTGCCAACAAAGGTTGTGCCGAGGCATGCTGTGCCTTCGCCAAAGATTATTCATAAACCTGTTGTTGTAAAGACGGCTGCTCCGCCTGCGCCAAGGCTCTTTTCTGACAAGATAAAGGATATAAAGGCATCAAAGGGTGCGCCTGTAAAGGCTGTAACTGCTGCCCCTCAAACACAGCCTGCTAAGAAGGGCGAGATTAAGAGCATGCCGGTAAAAACAATACAAGAGCCAAAGCCGGGTGTAAGGCCATTGAGCCCAAAGGAGAGAAAACCTGCTGTTATAGAGCCAAAAGAAAAAAAGGAGATTAAAAAACAGGAAAGACCACCAGAGCTTTATCAAAGAAAAAGACCTATGCCTCAAAAAGATATTGGGAATAAAGGTTCAAAAACAGAACCAAAAAAGCAGGTGTTAGAGAAAAAAGAAAGACCAATTAATAAGAAACAGAAGATAGATGATGATGAGATAAAAAAGCAGCCTTTTAAAGAGCAGCCTAAAGACTTAAAAAGACGGCAGCGGGGCAAGGAAAAAAATCCTCAATGAGGCTGCTTGGCAGCAGCGTCAGCATTATTTTTCTTTAGCCATTCATCAATCTTATTCTTAATAAGAGGAACAGCCTTCTGTGTTGCTGCAATGCCCTCTGTCATGCACCTTTTTTTCTGGTCAAAGTCAAGCATTCCAACATTACCCACTGCTGGCCTGATAATTACATCTGCATCCTTTATCTTGAACCTTGCTATCTCATTGCCCATTATATTTACTGCCTGAAGGCTTATATCAAAAAGATTTGCAATCTCATAATTAACTATATTTCCGCTGACATCAACAGCAATTACTATATCTGCGCCTTTCTGTCTTGCCACATCAAC
>CAKKRA010000415.1:1961-8214 GCA_919902475.1 Nitrospiria bacterium | reverse complement strand
TAGAATAGGACATTTCTATCTTGGCTATTTAGGACATTATCATGTTGGGATTACAGGACAAACCCAAAATTTTAGACAAGTTTTAAAAGTTATGGTATACTTTTTTTAGTTTTACCATAATCATGGTAAACCCCCTTAGAGAACAGAGTTCTCTAACAGTTATAAATGACGGCTTTTTATCACCACTTTCAAGTTTTTACACGCCGACAGGAGTCGGCGGCATTCTCTAACAGGGTTAAGAGACAATAATGAAGAAGATACTAATAGTAGATGATGAAAAGAACATAAGGGATTCTATTGGACTGATCTTAAGCAATACCTACGAGCCGCTATATGCTGCAAGCGGCGAAGAAGCGATTAAGATATATCAGGATGAAAAACCCTATCTCGTCCTTCTGGATATAATTATGCCAGATGCTGACGGCCTTGCCGTGCTTGAAAAATTGAAAGAGATAGACAGGTCTGTTATCGTAATAATGGTGACAGCAGTTACTGTCTTGAGCACCGCAATAGAGGCAATGAGAAAGGGAGCTTATGATTACATCCAGAAGCCATTCAATGCAAATGAACTGAAGATAAAGGTAGACAAGGCTGTTGCTGCAAAGGACATGTTAAATGAAATAAGATTTTTACGTTCAGAAATCAGCAGAAAATATGATTTTGAGAATATAATTGGAAAGGGCAAGGCAATACAGGATATCTTTTCAAAGATAAAACAGATAGCTGACAGCAAAACAACCATATTGATTACAGGAGAGAGCGGCACAGGCAAGGAGCTTATTGCAAAATCTATACACTATCACAGCTCAAGAAATAATAAACCTTTCATTGCAATAAACTGCGCTGCAATTCCGGATACATTAATTGAGAGTGAATTATTCGGACACGAGAAGGGCGCTTTTACAGACGCATCTGTAAAAAGGGCAGGGCAATTTGAACTTGCCAATGAAGGCACGCTCTTTTTGGATGAAATCGGGGATTTGTCATTTGCAACACAGACAAAGATATTAAGGGTTCTGCAGGAAAAGGAATTCTTTAGGGTAGGCGGCACAAAGACCATTAAGGTTGATGTCAGACTCATTGCAGCAACAAACAAAGACCTTGAAAAGGCGACAAGAGAGGGAAAATTCAGGGAAGACCTGTTTTACAGAATAAATGTGATCCCAATATATCTGCCTCCATTAAGGGAGAGGAAAGAGGATATACAAATTCTCATTGATCACTTTATAAATAAAAAATCAACTGATGGCAGGAAAAGGAGATTCTCACAAGAGGCAATAGATATCATGCTCAATTATAACTGGCCAGGCAATATAAGAGAGCTTGAGAATGTAATAGAGCGTGTTGTTACACTAACGCCTGATAATTTAATAAATATAGAAGACCTTCCTCAAAACATAACAAATGAGACAAAGGCAGGTCTGATGAAGGATGATATATTATCAGGAAGGGTTTCTTTAGATGAGGCAATTGCAAATTTTGAAAAGGATATAATCCTTACTGCCCTTGAAAAAACCAATTATGTCCAGACACAGGCTGCTAATCTCCTTGGAATAAGCAGAAGGATTTTAAAATACAAGATGGACAGCCTTAATATATTAACAGAAAGAGAAAAGAGTGATTAGAAACAAATAATGCTTGTTAGATGCAAAAATGTACACCAATTCAAGCAGTTTATTATCCTAACTTATCAATTAGTTACAAAATTATAACAAGAATGTAGTACAAAAAAGAACATTTTAATATCATTAAACCTCTCCTCATACATGTATGACTAATCAGATTTTCCTTATTTTTCAATAAGTTATTTAGATACACCATATCTGGTATATATCTTGCTAATATATTTACAAGGTTGATTGGCATTTAAACCCTACTCTGAATTAAAAATAATCAAGGATAACTTATGGAAAAAGAGGGAAACATATTAGTAGTTGATGATGAATTCGGACCAAGGGAGTCCTTAAGGATGATCCTGAAGCCCCTTTATAATATCTATACAGCGGATAACGGCCAGAAGGCATTGGAGGTTATAAAGTCTTCTCCCGTTGATTTAGTCACGCTGGACCTAAAGATGCAGGGGACTCAGGGCATCGATGTATTAAGGGAGATAAAAAAGTTCAACTCGGATATTGAAGTCATAATTGTAACAGGATACGCCAGCTTAAAGAGCGCTATAGAAGGCATCAGATATGGTGCATTTGATTATATACAAAAGCCTTTTAATGTAGCAGAGATACTTTCAACAATAAATAAATCAATGGAGCGGAAAAAGCTCTATGGCCAATTAAAGATATTCTTAAAGGAGATCGGCAAATTAGTTGGACTGGAAACAGAGGCTGCTGAAATAAGAGATAAGTTTTCAAATGACAGCGGATTCATTGATGCCGCAAGGCTGGTGTTCAACAAGATAGCAGAAAAGAACAGCGCTAATAAAAACCAAACCAATTACCTTGAATTTGCAAGGTTAATGGCAAACACCTTAGAAAACAAAGACCCGTACAGCTATGACCACTCAGGAAGGGTAAATTATTACGCAAATCTTATTGCACAAAAATTCTCTCTGCCCAAAAAAGACATGGAAGACCTTCAGATTGCAACATTACTTCATGATATTGGAAAGATCGGCATCTCAAATACCTTTATCTTCAAAGAAGGCAACTTAACAGAGATAGAGCTTTCAATAGTAAAAAAACATCCAGAGCTTGGCGCTCTTATAGTAGAACCATTGCAGCTATCTCCTCTGATAATCTCTGTTATCAGGCACCACCACGAATGGTATGATGGAAGCGGTTATCCTGACGGTCTAATCGGCGAAGAGATACCGTATTGTGCAAGAATAGTTGCAATTGCAGATGCATATGATGCAATGTCATCAGACAGGCCGTATAGAAAGGCTCTGTCACAGAAAGAGATTAGAAATGAATTCAGCAAAAACGCAGGTATCCAGTTTGACCCTGAAATGGCAAAAACATTTATTGAGATATTAGAAAATAGGAATAATATTATTCCTAATAAATCGCTGATTGCACCAGAACAGCGGTTTGCAGTAGGTTAAATTAAGAATTCAGTCTCCTCACCAAAGGGGCCCTGATGACGAATCCCCCTTAATCTCCCTCAGGGCCCCACCCCTTATACAAATACTCGTCGCTTTGCTACATTGAAAATTGTAAAATGCAAAGTGTAAATTTAAAAAATTTAGAATTTTGATATTGTTAGAAAATTAAGATTTGGAATTTAGGCTTTATTAATTACTCAGCATCTTCCTTATATTTTCACAAACCTCTTCAACATTGACAATGCCGCCGCCTGTTCTGCCGTAGAACCCGACCTCTGCCTTTCCATTAACAGACAGCCTCACATCCTCCACCATCTGGCCAAGGCTCATCTCTACAACAAGAAATTTTTTCACCCTATCTGCTGTTTTATAGATAATATCTTCAGGGAATGGAAAAAGCGTAACAGGCCTTATCATGCCTATCTTGATGCCTTCTTTTCTTAAAAGATTCATTGCAGCCTTAGAGACCCTTGCAGATGTGCCATAGGCAACAAGGATAATATCCGCATCATCAATAAAGATGCTCTCATACATCACCTCATTTTTTCTCATGGCATCATATTTCTTTTTGAGAACATAATTCCTCTGCTCAAGCTCGCCTTCATTTTTCAGATAAAGCGACCTTATAAGATTCGGCTCCCTGCCTTTAGAGCCTGTTAATGCCCATGTCTTTGCAGGAAGCTCTATCTTCTCCATTTCTTTAAACTCAAAGGGCTCCATCATCTGGCCAAGCACGCCGTCTGCGAGAATCATTACAGGATTCCTGTATTTATCTGCCATATCAAAACCTTTAATTGTCAAATCCACCATCTCCTGCACAGACGCAGGCGCATATACCAATAATCTGTAATCACCATGGCCTCCACCCTTTACTGCCTGAAAATAGTCTGCCTGCGATGCAGAGATATTTCCCAGTCCGGGCCCGCCTCGCTGAATATTTACTATTACTGCAGGAAGCTCTGCGCCTGCAAGATATGAAATGCCCTCCTGCTTTAAACTAATGCCGGGGCTTGATGAAGATGTCATTGCCCTTGCGCCCATGGCAGATGCGCCAAAGACCATGTTGATTGCAGCAATCTCGCTCTCTGCCTGCAGGAAAACACCGCCAACCTCAGGCATCCTTCTTGACATATACTCTGGTATCTCATTCTGCGGTGTAATGGGATAGCCAAAATAGCACTTGCAGCCCGCTCTTATAGCAGCCTCTGCAAGCGCCTCATTGCCTTTCATTAAAAGTTTTTTATTGCCTTTTTTTAACTCATTACTCATTACTCATCACCCATCACTTTTTTACCTCTTTATACACCTCAATCGCCATATCAGGACACATCTCAGCGCACATTGCACAGCCTGTGCATTTATCAGCATCAATCAATTTTGCAGGGTGAAAGCCCTGGCTGTTAAACCCTTCTTCAAGCACAATTATCTTCTTGGGACATGATACAACACAAAGCTCGCATCCCTTGCACCACTCCTTGTTTACGATTATGTAGCTCATTGCCTCAGCATCTCCTCTGCATGCTTCAATGTAGTCTCTGTTATCTTTTTGCCTCCGAGCATCCTTGCAAGCTCCTTAACACGGCCGTCTTCTTTAAGCTTTACAACCTTTGTAATTGTCCTGCTGCCTTCCGCCTTTTTTTCTACAAAATAGTGGCTGTCCGCATACCCTGCTATCTGCGGCAGATGCGTAATGCAAAAGACCTGATGACCTTTGGCTATCCTCTTTAATCTCTCGCCAACAGTCTCTGCAACACCTCCGCCTATTCCTGCATCTACCTCGTCAAATACCAGTGTCGGCACACTATCAGCATCTGCAAGTATCGCCTTTAATGCAAGCATTATGCGGGACAACTCGCCGCCTGATGCGATTTTTGACAAGGATTTTGGCTCTTCGCCTAAATTTGCTGAAATCAGGAATTCTATCTTGTCTATCCCCTTTGCTGTAAGGCTGAAGCCGTCTTCTGTATCAGAGCCGCTCTCCTTCCACATCTTTACAACAAACCTTGTTTTTTTCATATTTAAATCAGAAAGCTCTGCCTCTACCTTTTTCTCAATATCCTTTGCGACCTTTTCCCTCTTTTTTGAAAGCTCCACTGATATGATAGAGGCATCTTTTCTTTCTTTATCAATCCCAGCCTTTATATCACCGATATCCTCATTCAATTTTTCCATTGCCTGAAGCCTTTTCTTTGCCTCTTCAAGACTCAGGAGTATATCATCTATTGTGCTGCCGTACTTTTTTTTCAAACGGTTTATCAGATCAAGCCTGTCGTCTATCTTTGCAAATTCGTCAGCATCAAACTCTATCTTCTCTTTGTAGCCCCTTAAAAAATCAGCAGACTCTTCAAGTTGAAAAACAGCAGACTCACAGAGCTTAACAGTCTCCTCAACCCTGTTGTCAATTTTACTTATTTCTTTAACTGCGTTTAATATCTTGGACAATTCCTTGATTACAGATGCGTCAGCCTCGTAAAGTCCTTCGTATGCGCTATTAGAGAGTGAGGCGAGTTTCCCTGCATTTGCTGCAACGGATTTTTTGGATAAAAGCTCCTCATCCTCTTTGGAATTTAGAGCCGCCTCTTCTATTTCCCTTATCTGATACCGCAAGAATTCCTCTTCCTTTATCCTGTTCTTTTCCCTGTTTTCAAGCTCTGAAAGCCTCTCCTTTAATGACCTCAGTTTATTATAACAGCCCTCTACATCTCTCCTTAATTCATAAATCTTCTTATCATATCCTGCGCTGCCAAAGGCATCCAGTATATCAATATGCTTATCTGTTTTTAAGAGGGACTGATGCTCATGCTGGCCGTGGATATCAACAAGCTCATCGCCTATTGCTGACAGCGTAGAAAGATTTGTAAGGCTGTTATTTATGTATATGCGGTTCTTTCCTGCGCGGGAGACAATCCTTTTTATAATAACCCGGCTGCCATCATTCTCAATCCCAAAGCTGCTTATCAAATCTGCTATTTTATTATTCCCCTCAATATCAAAGCCTGCCTCTACAACCGCCTCGTCAGCATTTGTTCTTATAAGCTCTGCTGACGCCCTGCCGCCAAGCACAAGCTCAAGCGCATCAACAATAATTGATTTTCCAGCGCCTGTCTCGCCAGTCATCACATTAAGGCCATTTGAAAAATCTATCTCCAGCTTATCAATTATGGCAAGATTCTGTATCCTCAATTCCTGAAGCAT
>CAKKRA010000415.1:0-1861 GCA_919902475.1 Nitrospiria bacterium | reverse complement strand
TCTCCAACTGCAGTTGAAACCTGCTTTAACAGCTTTGCCCTTATATCACCAGCAGCAAATATACCGGGAGCTGATGCAGCCATATTATCGTCTGTAATTATATAGCCCTTTTCATTAAGCTTGATATTATTAGGAAGAAATTCTGTATTGGGCCTTGTGCCAACATATATAAAAATGCCTTCAACATTGAGCAGGTTTTTTTCCTGTGTCTTTACATTCCTCAGCAGAATACCTTTTATAAAATCATCTCCCTCAATCTTCTCAACAACAGAATCCCAGACCACCTTTATCTTTGGGTTTGCAAATAGCCTCTCCTGTAAAATCTTTGTTGCCCGAAGCTCATTCCTCCTGTGAATAACATATACCTCGCTTGCAAACTTTGTCAGAAAAAGGGCCTCTTCAATAGCAGAATCCCCGCCGCCGACAACTGCTATCTTTAGGTTTTTAAAGAATGCCCCGTCGCAGGTGGCGCAATATGACACACCCCTGCCCCTGTATTTATCCTCGCCTTCTACCTCAAGTTTTGCAGGCTCTGCTCCAGATGCTATAATAATAGCCTTGCAGGCATACTCATTGCCGTCCTCAAGCCTCACAACCTTTGAAATGCCTTTATCCTCTACAGAAGCCGCCCTGCCGGAGATGATCTCCAGACCAAACCTCTTTGCCTGTGTCTCCATGCGCTTAACAAGTTCAGGGCCTGAAATGCCTTCTTCAAAACCCGGATAATTCTCTACCTTATCAGTTGTAACTATCTGGCCGCCTATAAGCGCCCTTTCAATCAGGAGTGTATTAAGCCTTGCCCTTGATGCATAAAGCCCTGCAGTTAATCCTGCAGGGCCTCCGCCTATTATGATTATGTCATATTCTTTTTTCATGATATTTTATTTTCTGAAGCAATTTACAGGAGGGAATCTATCTTTGTCTTAAGCTGGCTCTTTGAGGCTGCACCTACAATCTGGTCTGCGATCTTACCACCTTTAAAAAACATCAGGGTAGGTATGCCCATTATCCTGTATTTGCCTGCTATCTCCGGGTTCTCATCCGTATTTAATTTCATTATCTTGACCTTTCCACTGTATTCAGTTGCAAGCTCCTCAACAACAGGCGCAACCACCTGGCACGGCCCGCACCATGAAGCCCAGAAGTCCACCATAACCAGCTTATCTGCCTGTAAAACCTCTTTTTCCCAGGTGCTGCTTTCAACTTTTAATGCATTGCCCATTTATAACTCCTCCTTAAAAAAAGTATTAATACTTGATTACACAGACTTACTTTTTTAATCTGCGTAATCTTTTTTATAAAATATTCTAAACGACTTAAGTCTACAATAATTCAGCATACCTTGTCAAACAAAATTCAAGCCAAGCAGCTCTTTAGTATCTCAAATATAATTATCCCTGCTGTCACTAAGATGTTGAGGTGAGATTATTACAGCAAAGACAGGTTGTCAAGAAAAAACATGGAAAGGATGGGCAAACCCATGAGCTTCTGGCTATGGCAGCCTAACTTAACTCTGTGTCCGTGAAAACGGGGGAAGATCAAAGCTTTCTTATCATAAATCCTCACACGCGCCTTTTAGCGATGGGCGCTTCCATGATTTTTTTTGCAGACAATTTAAAATTGTGAAGCGCCCTTCTTTTTCCATATTCATAAAATGTATTTTGTAGGTTCGACCCCGTTACCTCCCAAAATTGTTTTGACCTCCTTTATGCGCTGTGGTATATTTAAAATATATAAAGGAGGTAATCAGCGCTATGGAAAAAACAGCCTTATTAAACGAAATTAAATTCATAGAATTAAAACTTCTGGCTCTTAAAGCACAGGTTGAATCAAAAGAACCTGAACTTGAAGCCCATACATC
>CAKKRA010000414.1:206-1087 GCA_919902475.1 Nitrospiria bacterium | reverse complement strand
GGATGCGGCAACTGCGAAAGCCTATGCCCGAATGTTTTTAAGGTTGAAGAAGACCAGAAGTCCCATGTCATAGACCCAAAGGGATGCAGCGAATGCAACTGTCAGGAGGCAGCAGACTCCTGCCCTGTAAGCGCAATTACACTTGAGGAGGGAGAGGTTTAGGGATAAGAACGGATAGAGGCTTTATCACAAATGCAGTATGCAGGCGGAATTAGCCTGTCCTTGAACACCACAAGTGTAGAACAATCCTCACCTATAGCTGATGGCGCAATTATCGCCTCAAAACCTGCGTTTCTTGTCTCTCTCGCAATAATCTGAGTTATAGAAAAGTCTGTTGGATCAATCAGTTGATTAGTGGAAAGTTGCAGTTTTTTAAGAAAAGAAATATTGGTCAAATCCACACATCCTGTTAAGTTTACCCTGAATGTCCCGATTACCTGAGGAGGCAGGTCTTGCTTGCGGCCATGCACCTGCTTTAGTTTTTCTCTATAGGCGCAATCAGCGCTGATAGAAAGATACAGCACCCCAAACTCACCTCTCGGATTATAACGCCAAGAGTATAAGATCGTGTGGACCATCTCATCCATCTCAGCAGCATAACGCGCATTTACAATACGGTAGTATGTGTTTGAGGGTGGCGGCGCCCCGGGCAGAAGTTCTCTCAGGGCATGGCGTTTCAAGCAGGAAACCCGTAACGGATTGAAGCTAAGAGAGAGAGCACCTTCTCTAACTCCTTGTCTGATCTCAGACAGAGGATTGGAGGAACATCATTCAGATAGGGATTTGGCGTGTTAATCCACTGTCTCGCACCCTTAGCTGTCAATACCTTTTGCGCTTCTTCAACGAGTATGGCAATCCGTTTTAACGGATGGACTGTCTGC
>CAKKRA010000414.1:0-196 GCA_919902475.1 Nitrospiria bacterium | reverse complement strand
CTGCTCCTTAAATGAGCCTGCCTTTTTGGAGGTCATCCGATTTAGTTGAGATTCCGCCATGGCCACAGCCTGAGCAAGCAGTCTTTCAGGCACGCCAGTGGCCTTGATGAGCTTCAAAATAAATGCCCTGACATCCTTTGCAGGTATCCTGTCCTTTTCCCTTGATGGAAGCGCGTGTGTTAGTGTTCCCATTTTT
>CAKKRA010000413.1 GCA_919902475.1 Nitrospiria bacterium | reverse complement strand
CCATGTCTCTGGCCATGCAAGTCAGGAGGAGCAGAAGCTGATGATGTGCCTTGTAAGGCCGAAATTTTTTGTTCCTATTCACGGCGAATACAGGCACCTTATTTATCATGCAAGGCTTGCAGAGACGTTGGGCATAAGCAAGGATAATATATTTATCCTTGAGGACGGCGATGTGTTGGAATTAAATGAGGATGCTGCTGTAAAAAAGGAGAAGGTACAGGCAGGCAGGGTATTTGTGGATGGAAAGGTCATAGGTGATGTGGGAAATATAGTGCTTCGTGACAGGATGCGCCTCGGCACTGACGGCATTATAGTTGTCTTTGTTGGCATAGAGAAGATGACAGGAAAGGTTGTTACAGGGCCTGATATTGTTACAAGGGGATTTGTTTTTGAAGAAGAGTCGCAGGAGCTTATTGAAGAGATGAAGCGGGTGGTCTCTGATCTGCTCGGGCAATTGGAGCAGGAGTTGATGGCTGACTGGGTGCTGGTAAAGACAAAGGTGAGAAACACCTTAAAAAAATCCCTGATTAAGAAGATGGATAGAAAGCCAATGATAATACCGATTATAATAGAACTATAATATGGCACAGCAAAAAGACAACAGTCGTTTTAATGAAATCATAGGCATCGTGCTGGTTGCTGCAGGGCTTCTTATTTTAATAAGCCTTATGAGCTATCACAGCGACGACCCCTCCTTTAGCGCAGCCTCGCAGCAGGCAGGCGTAAAAAACTGGGCAGGCGCTGCTGGCGCATATCTATCAGACAGCTTGTTCCAGCTCTTTGGCGGCGGGGCATATCTCTTTCCGTTCTTTGCGTTTATATTTGGATGGAAAAAGGCATTGAATATTGAATCAAAAAGATTCTATTTAGAGCTTACCGGCGCTGTAATATTTCTTCTGTCCCTTTCAGCTTTCCTGACAATTACATACAGCAGGATTACTGTATCTTACAGCGGCAATATCCCTGCAGGAGGCATAGCAGGCGATATAATTGCATACCTCCTTTTAAAATCCGTTGCAAAGGCAGGGGCATACATAATAGTCATTACACTCGGCATAGTCTCCCTTATAATTTCAACTGATTTCTCTCTTATCAGATTTTCCCAGTGGTTCTGGGACAAGGGCCTTGAGGCATACGACAAGGTAAAGACAGAAAAGATAATCAAGAAGGAGCAGGAGAGGCGCTGGAAGGAAGAGGAGGATATAGTAAGGGAGAAAGAGATATTTTACGATAAAGAGCCTCCGAAGATTGTTGAGACTAAAAAGATAAAGCAGGAGCACTTTACGTTCGCAGAGACCAAGAAGATCGGAGATTATCAACTGCCTTCTTTGAACCTTTTAAATGACCCGCCTGCATCAGCAAGAAAGGTTTCAAAAGAAGAGCTTTTGATGAACTCAAGCATCCTTGAGAAAAAGCTCCTTGACTACGGCATTGAGGGAAGGATAATAAATGTCCATCCTGGTCCTGTGATTACCATGTATGAATTTGAGCCTGCGCCTGGCGTAAAGGTTAATAAGATTGTCGGCCTTGCAGATGACCTTGCCTTAGCAATGAGGGCATTATCTGTCCGCATTGTTGCGCCTATCCCCGGCAAATCTGTTGTAGGTATAGAGATACCAAATAATATAAGGGAAGATGTATTTTTTAAAGACATACTCTCTTCAGATGCCTTTTCAGAATCAAGGTCAAGGCTCCCCCTTGCGCTCGGCAAGGACATATTCGGTAATCCAGTTGTCGCTGATTTGACAAGGATGCCTCACCTGCTTGTTGCAGGCGCTACAGGCTCTGGAAAGAGCGTTGCCTTAAATTCCATGATATGCAGCCTTCTCTTTGCAGCAACTCCGGATGATGTAAAGCTGTTGATGATAGACCCAAAGATGCTGGAGCTCTCTGCTTATGAAGGCATACCGCACCTTATATCGCCTGTTATTACAGAGACAAAAGAGGCAGCAGGCGCATTGCAGAGGATTGTCGGCGAGATGCAGAGGCGCTACAGGCTGCTATCTGAAAAAGGGGTAAGGAATATTGACGGATACAATAATCTGATAGACTCGGAAACGAGGATGCATGATTCAGGGAGCAAGACAAAGAAGATTGAGCAGGATGAAGAGAATGAAATTGGGTATAAAAAAGAGGATGAAGCTCCTTCAAGGCTTCCATATATTGTAGTGATTATTGATGAGCTTGCTGATTTGATGATGACCTCTGCATACGAAGTAGAGAGCGCCATAGCAAGGCTTGCACAGATGGCAAGGGCAGCAGGCATACATATTATACTGGCAACACAGAGGCCTTCTGTTGATGTGCTGACAGGCGTTATAAAGGCAAATTTCTCTGCAAGGATATCCTTTCAGGTCTCGTCCAAGACAGATTCAAGGACAATACTTGATGCCAACGGCGCTGAGCAGCTTCTTGGAAGGGGTGATATGCTCTTTATGCCCCCTGGAACAGCGAGGATTGAAAGGATACACGGTTCATTTATTACAGAGGATGAGATGAAGAGGATTGTGGATTTTTTGAAAAAACAGGCAGAGCCTGTATTTGAGGCATTTATGAGCGCTCCTCTGCCTGATGAGAATGGAGAAGGCAGCGTGGAAGACGAGCGGGATGAGTTTTATCAGAAGGCTGTTGATTTAGTATCAGCAACAGGCCAGGCGTCTATTTCAATGATACAGAGAAAGATGCGGATAGGCTACAACCGCGCAGCAAGGATGATAGAGATGATGGAAGAGGACGGCATTGTCTCTTCGCCGAATGCAGGGAAGAGAGAGGTAATTCATAGGAGGAGCTTGTAGAAAAGGGTGAAGGGGATAGGGTGAAGGGGATAGGGTGAAGGGTGAAGGAGGATAGATAAATAAAAATGCAAAAGACAAAATATAAAATGACATGTCAAAAATTAAAAATCAAAATTAAGGAAGCCATTGTCTTATTAATAATTTTGCTGTTGCCTTTTTCAGTTTCTGCTGCTGAATTGAATGATGTTGTAAACAACCTCCAGCAGCGGTATGAGAAGATAAAGGATTATCAGGCAGATTTTTCTCAGGAGGCAGTTTTAAAACTCGGCCAGACAACTGAGAAGGCATTTGGAAAGATATATGTCAAAAAGCCGGATATGATGCGATGGGATTATGATAAGCCGAGAAGACAGCAGATTATTATCAATAAAAGTGAGATTATAATCTATGTGCCTGATGAAAAGCAGGTGATGAAGGACAGGGTACCGCAGGGCAGCGTTAATATGACCTCTTTTATTACCAATATAGCAAGGATAAGGGAGGACTTTAATATTGCCTTTTATCAGAACAAAAAGGAGCCAAATAGCGGAAGATATTTTCTTGAACTTACGCCCAAGAAAGAGGGTATGAATATTGCAAAGGCTGTTTTAGATGTATCTGAAAATGATTTTCTTATACTCAAGCTCTCCATCACTGACCTTCAGGGAAATATCACCAATGTCAGTTTTTTAAATATCAGGATTGATGCAGGCATTAAAGACAGTCTATTTGCCTTTAAGATTCCCAAAGGTGTTGAGGTGATTGAGAGGCCAAAGGCTCAGAAGTAAATGAACATTATTGAGGTAGTAAATCTAAGCAAGAATTTTAAGACAAAAAAAGGGTTTATCACTGCAGTCAAAGATGTCTCCTTTAATGTTAAAAGAGGCGAGCTATTCGGCTTCCTTGGCCCAAATGGCGCTGGCAAGACAACTACCATCAATATCCTCTGTACCCTTCTTGCGCCCACATCCGGCAGGGCAGCGCTAAATTCCTATGATATTGTGTCCAATCCAAATGAGGTAAGGCAGTCTATCGGCCTTGTATTTCAGGACCCAAGCCTTGATGAGAGGCTTACTGCGCGGGAGAATTTAGAGTTCCATGCAATGCTCTACAATGTTCCTAAGTCGCTAAGGAATGACCGCATAAAATATGTCCTGAAGATGGTTGAGCTTTATGAAAGAAAAGATGATATGGTGAATACCTTTTCCGGCGGTATGAAGAGGAGGCTTGAGATTGCAAGAGGGCTCCTGCACTATCCAAAGGTATTATTCCTTGATGAGCCTACACTCGGTCTTGACCCGCAGACAAGGAGTCATATATGGGAATATATACATCAGTTGAGAAAGAAGGAGGATATTACTATATTTCTGACAACACACTATATGGCAGAGGCAGAAAACTGCGACAGGGTTGCGATTATTGACTATGGAGAGATTATTGCCATTGATTCGCCTGACAATTTAAAGAAGCAGATCGGCGGCGATGTTGTATCTTTAGTTGCAGAGGAAAAGGCCATGGCAAAAAAGACCATTGAAAAGGAGTATAGTGTATCTGTAATGGAGGATGACGGCAAGCTCTATTTTGAGGTAAAGGAAGGCGAGACCTTTCTGCCTAAATTTATCAAAAAGGCGGATTTTAAGATACTATCTATCAGCCTTAGAAGACCTACACTTGAGGATGTTTTTTTAAAGCTGACAGGCAGGCATATTCGTGAAGAGGCTGCAGAGGCAGATACAGCATTAAAAATCCATGCAAGGAGGCTCAGAAAATGAACCATGTTAGACCTGAATGGGGCCTGACGAGATGAATAGAAACCTCATGGGCATATATACAATATGGCTCCGTGATGTGCGTAGATTCTGGAGGGATAAGCCAAGGATTATAGGCGCAACCATTCAGCCTGCGTTATTCCTCTTTCTCCTCGGCACAGGTCTTGGAAAGGGGATAATCGGGGCATTTGGCAAGGATTTACAGGGAGATTACCTTTCTTTTATTTACCCGGGGATAATCGGGATGTCCATACTCTTTACATCTATATTCTCTGCTATTTCTATAATCTGGGACAGGGAGATAGGTTTTCTAAAAGAGGTCATGGTTGCGCCTATCAGCCGATGGGCAGTTGCTGTTGGTAAGGCATTTGGCGGCAGCACCGTTTCAGTCTTTCAGGGATGCCTGATGCTGATATTTGCCCCTTTTGTTAATGTTCATATCAATCTTATAATGGTTGCAACACTCATTCCATTAATATTCCTTATCGCCTTTTCAATAACATCGCTCGGTATTGTGGCTGCTGCAAGGATGCGCTCTATGCAGGGTTTTCAGGTGATTATGAATTTTCTTGTTCTTCCCATGTTTTTTTTGAGCGGCGCAATGTTTCCCATAACAAACCTTCCAAAATGGATGGATATATTTATTGCTATAAATCCTCTGACATACGGTGTGGATGCATTGAGGGGTGTAATACTCGGCATGAATAACTATCCGATAATAATGGATGTTGGTCTTGTAGCAGGATTTGGTATTGTAATGATAGCAGTTGCTATGGTAATATTCGGAAAAGGTGAATAGGAAGGAGGAATATTATGGCAGGACAGAATTCTTTTGATATAGTTTCAAAGATAGACCTTCAGGAGGTAAGAAATGCTGTTGACCAGGCAATGAAGGAGATAAAACAGCGCTTTGACTTTAAGGGAAGCAAGAGCGATATTACACTTGATGACAAGGAGAAGGCAATGATTCTCCTTTCAGATGATGAGAATAAATTAAAGAGCGTAATTGATATCCTTCAGACAAAGATAATAAAAAGGGGAATATCGCTGAAGGCGCTTACCTATGAAAAGCTGGAGCAGGCATTAGGCGGCACAGTAAGACAGAAGATTAAGCTTCAGGACGGCATACCGCAGGAGAATGCAAAGGAGATTGTGAGAATAATAAAGGATGCGAAACTGAAGGTGCAGGCTCAGATTCAGGGAGACCAATTGCGCATAACTGGCAAAAACAGGGATGACCTTCAGACAGTCATTGCGTTATTAAAGGAAAAGGACCTTGGGGTTGATATGCAGTTTGTAAATTACAGGTCAAGTTAGCACTAATCCTGTTTCTGTCATTCCTGCGAAGGCAGGAAT
>CAKKRA010000412.1 GCA_919902475.1 Nitrospiria bacterium | reverse complement strand
GCGCAGATATTATTACATTCAGCGGAGACAAGCTCCTCGGCGGGCCGCAGGCAGGCCTGATAGTCGGCAAAAAGAAGTATGTTGATGTGATTGCAAACAACCCTCTTGCCCGCGCCATCCGCATTGACAAACTCACGCTCGCCGGCCTTGAGGCAACATTAAGGGAGTATCTTGACGAGGAGAAGGTAGTAAAAAATATTCCAACATTGAATATGCTCTGTCAGCCGGTTTCAGAGATTGAAGAAAAGGCAAAATATATTGCAGATAGGCTAAAAACCGCAAGCAGCAGTTTTGAGGTTTCTGTTGTTGATGAGACATCACAGAGCGGCGGCGGCGCATTGCCGCTCGTCAGTCTGCCAACAAAGGTGGTTGCCATCCTTTCAAAAGGACTATCTGCAACAAGGCTTGAAGAAATGCTCCGCAAGAATAATCCGCCAATAATAGTCCGCATAAAAGAGGGGAGAATCCTCCTTGACCCCCGCACAATCCAGAGTTTTGAACTTGATGAAGTGATTATTTCCATCAAAGGTATTGCCGCAAGATTATGAGATACATTATCCTCGGCACAGCAGGACATATTGATCACGGAAAGAGCTCGCTCGTAAAGGCTTTGACAGGAACTGACCCTGACAGGCTTAAAGAGGAGAAAGAGCGCGGCATAACCATTGACTTAGGCTTTGCTTCACTTGACCTTTCAAATGAAATAAAAATAGGTATTGTGGATGTCCCCGGGCATGAAGGGCTTATCAAAAATATGCTTGCAGGCGCTGGCGGCATTGATATTGTCATGCTTGTTATTGCTGCGGATGAAGGCGTTATGCCGCAAACAAAGGAGCATCTTGCAATATGTAATCTTTTAAATGTTAAAAAAGGGCTTGTTGCATTAACAAAAAAGGATTTAGTAGAAAAAGACTTTCTTGAGCTTCAGATATCAGAGATAAAGGATTTTGTTAAAGGCACATTCCTTGAAGGCTGCCCAGTTATACCTGTTTCTTCAAAAAGCGGCGAAGGAATGGAACTTCTCAAACAAGAATTAGAGAGAATAGCTAAGGATGTAAAAACAAAATCTCCACTCGGCCTCTTTCGTCTTCCGATTGACAGGGTCTTTACAATAAAGGGCTTTGGAACAGTTGCCACAGGCACACTCGTCTCCGGAAGGATAAAGCAGGACGAGGCAGTTGAGGTTTATACAAAAGGGATAAAGACAAAGATAAGGGGCATCCAGACCCACAATCAAAAAACAGAGGAGGCATTTGCAGGACAGAGGACAGCGCTAAACCTTCATGGTGTTGAAAAAGAGCAGATTGAGCGGGGAGATGTTGTGTCTCTGCCAGGGTATCTCCAGCCTGCATATATGATTGATACAGAGTTGAATCTATTAAAAGATGCAAATAGGCCGTTGAAAAACAGGATGCGCATCCGCTTTTATACAGGAACAGCAGAGGCAATGGGAAGGGTATATTTATTGGATAGGGATGAGCTTAAGGAGGGTGGGAATGCTGTTGTCCAGATTAGATTAGAAAGCCCTGTTGTATGCCTTTCAGGCGACAGGTTTATAATCAGGCAATACTCACCCATGATAACCATTGGCGGCGGCGAGGTCTTAGACCCTTATGCCTTGCGGCATAAAAAGAGAGAGACAAATACAATTGTAAAAGGGCTTGAGGCATTTAAAAAAGGAGATTTAGAGGAAAAGGTCTTATACTTTTTTAAAAAAGAAAAATCAGAGAAGGCTGCTAAAGACCTTGAAGGCTGGATAGATGCATCAGCGGAAGATTTAAAGACAGCTGCGTCAGCCCTTGCGAATAAAGGCGCGATTATTGATATGGCTCAGGGGCTTTATGTGTATAAGGGTGTTTTAGAAGGCATAAATGAAAAGGTTCTTTCAGAATTAAGCAGCTTTCACAAGAAAAACCCTCTAAAGCAGGGTATAGAAAAAGAGATTGTTAAAGGTGGCATTAAAAATATATCAGACAACCTCTTTAATTTTGTTATCAATAATCTTCAGAAGACAGGAAAGATTGCAGTAGACAAACAACTACTCAGGCTTTCAGAGTTCAAGATTCAGCTTGCCTCTGGACAGGAGGCGTTGAAGGAGAAGATTATCAGTATATATATCAAGGCAAATGCACAGCCGCCATTGCGTGAAGAGTTATCAAAAGAACTTAAGATAGATGACAGGCAGACAAAGGATGTTATAAACCTGATGGTGAAAGGAGGAGAGCTTGTCAGGATAAATGATTCAATGTATTTTCACAAAAAAATATATGATGATATAAAGGCAAAGGTTAGCAAGTTTTTTACAGATAAAAAAGAGATGACTGTAGCAGAATTTCGGGATATAATAAACACCTCAAGGAAATACGCGGTCCCATTGCTTGAGCATTTTGATTCAATGAAGTTTACAAGGAGGGTTGGGGACAAGAGAATATTGATTGCACAGATTAAAGATTAGATTACACAGATTAAAATACAAATCGGTGTAATCGCTTTTCATAATCTGTGTAATCAGAGATATTGGGAGGAGATAGGTTTCTGGTGTGCCTCTTGGACTTCAAATCCAATGGGTCCTGATGAGAGTCAGGGTCGGTGGGTTCGATTCCCACATCCTCCCGCCAAAGGAAAATCGCAAAGCGATTTTCACTGGTAACTTTTAACTTATAACAGATAACAACATCCAATTATTTCCTCTCCCCTTGCGGGAGAGGGTTAGGGTGAGGGGGCAAAAAGCGAAGCATGAAAAAAATCAAACTTACATCATTAAGCCACGGCAGCGGGTGCGGGTGCAAGATGACAAGAAAGGACTTGTCTGTTGT
>CAKKRA010000411.1 GCA_919902475.1 Nitrospiria bacterium | reverse complement strand
GATATTGAAAATGCCCGTCTGGTTTATCAGGCAAGGCTTCGCACTGAAGGCGTGGAGGGCAAGGTGTTTTTAGAGATGTGGTGTAATTTTTCAGGCAAAGGCGAGTTTTTCTCACGAGGCCTTCAGACACCTTTGACAGGCACCACAAACTGGACAACTGAAGAGACGCCCTTCTTCTTAAATAAGGGTGAAAATCCTGACAATGTAAAATTAAACCTTGTTATTGACGGCAAGGGCACTGTCTGGATTGATGACATCCGTCTTTTAAAAGGCCCGCTTGGTTAACAGGCAGTATCACAATACATCTGCTGCTCTCATAGGACATCTTATATTAGAATGTTATTAGATGAATATTAGCAATTAAGTCAGAATACTATGGAAGACAAAGACAAGTGCAATACCTGCGACACTCCTCATATTCCCTTTGATTATATCAACACGCCTGGCGCTAAGGCTGCAAGGGAGGCAGGGCTGATTAATCTTGCAGAGTTGCCTGAAGGCGAAAAGGGGATAGTTGAAAGGATATCTGAGACTGACCACGACCTTGACCACATGGTTAGGGTGGGACACAATCCAGCCTTTGTAAAAGGACTGGAGGTAGCTGTTGCTGCAAAATCCCCTAACAACGGCCCGGTTATAATAAAGGTTGAAGAAAGGTTTTATGATGTGTGTAATGATGTGGCGTCAGTAGTTTGGGTGAAAAAAATATAACCTATTTTTTTTTGATAATTTAAGATAAAACTTTGGCCTTTAAAAAGGTTTTTTTGTGTGATATAATGAATAAACAAATATTAGGAGAAAAAGGGGAGGATATGGCTGCAGCCTTTCTGAAAAAGGAGGGCTATAAGATTGTTGAGCAGAATTACAGAACCCCTTTTGGCGAGATAGATATAATTGCCTATGACGGTTCAGCACTCGTTTTCATTGAGGTTAAGGCAAGGAAGAATCCGACCTTTGCAGTTCCTCAACTGGCAGTAAACAGAAAGAAGCAGCAGCATATTGTAAAAAGTGCAATGAGCTACATTTCTTCTAAAAGGATTAAGGATAGGGGCCTCCGCTTTGATGTTATTGCTATAAGCATCTTTGATGACACAAAAAATATAGAATTATTTAAGAATGCCTTTGAACCTGACAACATGAGGTTTATATGACAGAGGAGATATTAAAAAAGATATATTTCTTTGAAGGTCTGACACAAAAGGAGCTTGGCGAGATTACAAAGATATGCCAGAACGTCTCATATAAAAAAGGCGATATAATATTTAAAGAAGGCTCCTTCGGAGATAAGTTTTACATTATTACTGAAGGCGCAATCCGCATAAGCAAGGTGATACCAAATATTGGTGAAGAGGCGCTCGCAGTGCTCAAATCAGGAGATTATTTTGGCGAGATGGCGCTTATTGATGATTTTCCGCGCTCTGCTGACGCAATTGCCAATGAAGACGCAGTAGTAATGACCATTTCAAAATCTGATTTGGATAATCTTTTATATTTTAATAAGGAGATTGCCTACAAACTTCTCTGGACCTTTTGCAGGACATTATCTACAAGGCTAAGGGAGACCAATGAGAAGTTAGTAGGTTTTTTTGCATTAGGTAAGTTTTAAAGATGATAACAGGGCTTAATACTGATGTAACACACGATGGTGTAACCTATCATGTCCAGACAGAGGACAGCGGGCTAAAGAATCCATTTATTGTAACCCACTGTTTTGTCAAGGGTGCAATCATTGCAACAAAGAAAACAAGCTATGCAGATATCTTAAAAGCAGATTGCTTGCCGGATGTTGTAAAGGATTTAATGAATGAGCAGCATAAGCAGATGATGAGGGAGGTTATCTCAGGCGGGCTTAAAAAGAAAAAAAGTGATGAGAAATTCGGTGATGATGTTATTTCTAAAAAGAGCCTTGATGAGGTGATATTGGATTTTCTTGGCAAGGATGATAAGGAAAATAAATAGTAGGAGGAATGCTTAGGTGGAGACAGTAAAAGAGACGGAAGGCGCAAAGACAGATATTAATGAATTAAAGGATATTGCAAGAAGAATCAGGATAAATCTATTAAGGATGCTCACCAACGCTGGTTCAGGCCATACAGGCGGCTCGCTTTCTGCAGCAGATATTGTTACAGCCCTTTATTTTGCCAAGATGAAACATGATCCCAAAAATCCTAAGTGGGAAGAGAGGGACAGATTTATATTGTCAAAGGGACATGCGGCGCCGCTTCTTTATACAGTCTTGGCAGAGTGCGGATATTTTGATAAATCAGAGCTCATGACATTAAGAAGGCTCAGCAGCAGGCTTCAGGGGCATCCGGACTGCAAGGCGCTTCCATGTGTAGAGATTTCTACAGGCTCGCTTGGACAGGGGCTTTCCATTGCAAATGGTGTTGCCCTTTCAGGCAAGCTTGATAAAGCTCTATTCCGGGTCTATGTGCTTCTCGGTGACGGCGAGACTCAGGAGGGACAGGTTTGGGAGGCAGCAATGACTGCTGCGCATTATAAATTGGATAATCTTTGCGCAATAATAGACAGGAACAGGCTACAGATTGACGGCACTGTTGAGGAGATTATGTCTATTGAGCCTGTTGTTGATAAGTGGGAGGCATTTGGATGGAATGTGATTGAGACAGACGGCCATGACATAGCCAAGATCCTTTCAGCCCTGAATGAGGCAGAAAAGGTAAAAGGCAAGCCGACTATGATTATTGCGCATACAATAAAAGGAAAGGGTGTTTCCATTTTTGAAGGAAAGGTTGAATATCACGGCATTGCGCCTACAAAAGAGGAATTGGAGATAGCCCTTAAGGAACTGGAGGCTTAAAGTAAATGGTTGAGATGATTGCAACAAGGGATGCCTATGGCAATGCCCTGACAGAGCTTGGAACAGCGCATCAAGATGTTGTTGTTCTTGATGCGGATTTGTCAGGCTCTACAAAGACAGGAAAGTTTGCAAAAAAATTTCCAGAGAGATTTTTTAATATGGGGATCTCTGAACAGGATTTGGTAGGCACTGCAGTTGGGCTTGCTATCAGCGGCAAGGTGCCGTTTGCAAGCACCTTTGCAGTTTTTGAAAGCGGAAGGGCATGGGAGCAGATAAGGCAGTCTGTGTGCTATCCTTTTTCCAATGTAAAGCTTGTAGCGAGCCACGGCGGTATAACAGTAGGCGAGGATGGCGCATCCCATCAGTCAGTAGAGGATATTGCCTTAATGCGGGTTCTGCCGAATATGACAGTAATTATTCCTGCTGACGCTGAGGAGATGCGTCAGGTGATTAATGTAGTTTATGATTATAGAGGCCCTGTGTATGTAAGGGCAGGCAGAAACAAGACCCCGGTAATCTATGGCAAGGATTATCAATTTAAGATTGGAAAGGCGGTTGTTCATCATATTGGCAAGGATGTTAATATAATTGCTGCGGGCATCATGGTCTATTTTTCTTTACAGGCAGCAGAGGAAATGAAAAAAGAGGGCATTGATGCAGGCGTGATAAATATGTCTACAATAAAGCCTATTGATAAAGAGGCAATACTTAAGGCTGCAGAAGCGAGCAGGGCAATTATTACAGCAGAAGAGCACTCTGTAATCGGCGGCCTTGGCAGCGCTGTTGCAGAGGCTTTAGTAGAGAATCTGCCTGTGCCAATGATGAGAGTCGGCATTCAGGACAGATTCGGCACATCTGGAAAGCCAGAGGAGCTTCTTAAATATTTTTGCCTTACTGCAGAGGATATTAAAAAGGCAGCCATGGAAGTAATAAAGAGAAAATAATACTCATGATCCAGATGTTTCATGTATCAAAGTATTATGACAAGAACTTTCCTGCTCTCAGGGATATAAGCCTTGAGATAAATAAAGGCGACTTTGTCTTTGTTATGGGCCCGAGCGGCGCAGGAAAGAGCACCTTATTAAAGCTCATTTTTTGCGCAGAGCGGGCAGATGAGGGACAGATACTTATTCAGGGCAGAAATATCGCAAGGCTCTCGGATTCAAAGATTCCGTATCTTAGAAGAAATCTTGGCGTGGTCTTTCAGGATTACAAACTCCTACAGAGCAGGACAATCTATGAAAATATCGCTTTTTCACTAAAGGTATGCGGCGTTTCCAACAATGAGATAAAGCGGAGGGTCTACTTTGTTTTAAAGCAGGTTGGACTTGAACACAAGTCAGACTCCTTTCCTATCAGGCTCTCAGGCGGGGAGCAGCAGAGGGCTGCAATAGCAAGGGCTATTGTCAATGAGCCGGCAATATTGATCGCAGATGAGCCCACAGGAAATCTTGACTATAATATGTCTGTGGAGATATTTGAGATTTTAAAAGATATAAATGTAAGGGGCACAACAGTAATAGTCGCAACCCACAACAGGGAGATTGTAAGCAAGATGCAGCGGAGGATTATATCCTTAGATAAAGGGAAGATCGTAAGCAACTAATAATGGCTTTATATAATATCATCCATTTTCTTGAAGAGGCCCTGAACAATATCAGGAGAAATACCTTTGTCGCTGCTATAACTGTCGGGACTATAGGCATAGCATTTCTAATCTTTGGCATCTTCCTTATTATATTTTCAAATCTAAATGACATAACCTCAACATGGAAGGAGCAGATTCAGGTAGTCTCATATCTGAAAGACGGTCTTTCTAATGCTGAAATCATATCTATTGAAGATAAGATAAAATCAGAGAGAGAGATAAATTCAGTTGCATTCATATCAAAAGAAAAGGCTTTATCAGAGTTCAGAAAGGACTTATCAAGCCAGACAGGCCTTTTGGAAGGACTTGGTGAAAACCCGCTTCCAGCATATTTTGAAATCAGATTAAAAAAGGCATATCAGGATCCCAAGAGCATCCTATCCCTTGTAGACAGGTTGAAAAAGATAAAGGGGATTGAGGAGGTCCAGTATGGACAGGAGTGGGTGGAGAATCTATCCTCATTCCTGGACTTCCTGATGATTGCAGGCATGATAGTCGGAGGCCTTATAAGCCTTGCAGTTATTCTTATTGTATCAAATACAGTAAAGCTGACAGTCTATGCGCGGAAAGAGGATATTGAGATAATGAAACTTATAGGCGCTACAGACTGGTTTGTGAAGGCGCCTTTTCTGATTGAGGGAATGGCAATAGGATTTCTCGGCTCGCTCATGTCTGTAATTTTGCTATTTGGCATTTATCAAATAATAGTGCAAAATCTTCCTTTGAATGCAGGACTTTTGTTCGGAAGATTTTCCATAGCTTTTCTTTCATGGCCGGACATAGTCGTGCTATTAATAGCTGGCGTCTTACTCGGCCTTTTTGGCAGTTTTGTTTCAGTGGGCAGGTTTTTGAAGGTGTAAAAGACTAAAATAACTGGTTGATTGGGTTGATGAAGTTGATTAAGTTGTTCAAAATGCAAATACTTTTTATATTAATCTTTACTTTTATAGGATTAAACAGCTATTCCCCTCCACCATTATCTGCAGAAGAAGGCATTACTGAAAAGATTGAAAATGAGAAAAAGGAATTAGAAAAACTAAAGGCTCAGATTGAGGAGCGGAGAAAGAAATCAAAAGAGGCTGCAAAAAAGGAAAGGTCTATATTATGGAATATTGAGGAGATTGATTACAAGCAGGGGATAATGAAAAAAGAATTAAGGCTTTTAGACTATCAGTTAAAGAAAAAGGAAGGGGATATAGTATTTGTCAACACTGAAATAAACGGGCTAAAAAAGGAGATAGATAAGAAGAGCAGGCTGCTGAAAGAAAGATTAAGGGTGGTTTATAAGAATAGAACAGGGGGATATCTTCAGATTTTGTTTGCATCAAAGGATTATTCAACCCTGATGAGAAGGTATAAATATATAAAACTTATAGTAGATAGAGAGGCAGAGTTGATAAACAGCTATAAGGATAGTCTAAATAAGATAAATAACAAGAAAATAGAGCTTGAAAAAGGCAAGGAAGAGATATTATACTATAAAGGGAATCTGACTGATAAAGAAGAAGAGATAAAGGCAGAAAGAGAAAAAAAGGTTGCTATATTAAAGGAAGTCAGGACAGAAAAAGAGCTTTATGATAAACTTGTAAAAGAACTTGAAGAATCTGCCTCTCAATTAAGCAAGATGATTGACCAGCTTAGCGCAGCGAAAGGCAAAGAGCCCGTTTCTTTGTCAGGCAGATTTAAAGAGGAGATGGGAAGACTGCGCTGGCCGATTAATGGCAATATTGCCGGATATTTTGGAAAGCAGAAGCACCCTAAATTTAACACCTTTATTATCCGCAAGGGTATTGATATAGCGGCAAGAGAAGGCGACAAGATAAAGGCAGTTTTTAGCGGAAAGGTTGTATATGCGGACTGGTTCAAGGGTTACGGCATGCTAATAATACTTGACCATGACGAGGGGTACTATACGGTATATGGGAATGCCTCAAGGCTTTTGGTCTCATCCGGAGATTATGTGGCGAAGGACCATGTAATTGCAGAGGCAGGGGATACGGGAATATCAAGGGAAGGGAATCTTTATTTTGAAATCAGATATAAAGGAGAACCGCAGGACCCCATGAAGTGGCTGGTGAAGAGATAAAAAATTTGGCATTTGGATTTTGCGGTATAATCAGGTATAATAATAAAAAAATAAAAATATCAGAAGGAGATTTGTAATGTCAAAGAATATGAAAAGTATAAGCTTTGCTGCTCTTCTAATTATTATTGCCTTAATAAGCATATTTATAGGCAGGGGATTAGAGAGCGGAAAGGTATTTGCAATAGGCGAAAGCTATGACGAGTTAAAGGTCTTTGCAGAGGTCCTCTCCCTTGTTCAAAAGAATTATGTGGAGGAGACAAAGACCAAAGACCTTGTTTATGGCGCAATAAAGGGGATGCTTACCACCCTTGACCCTCACACCTCTTTTATGCCGCCAGAGGTATACAAAGAGATGCAGGTAGATACAAAAGGCGAATTCGGAGGTCTTGGCATCCAGATTGGAATCAAGGACAACCAGCTTGCAGTAATATCGCCGATAGAGGGCACGCCGGCAGATAAAGCAGGTATCAAGGCAGGCGACAAGATTATAAAGATTGATAATGCATCAACAAAGGATATGACCCTAATTGATGCAGTAGGAAAGCTGCGGGGACAGAAGGGCACAAAAGTCACGATTACTATTATCAGAGAAGGCGTATCAGAGCCGTTTGATGTTGTGATTGTAAGGGAGATTATCAAGATTCAGAGTATTAAACATAGAATGATAGAGGGGAATATAGGCTATATAAGGGTAACCCAGTTTCAGGAGCAGACAGGCGAGGATTTGAAAAAGGCATTAAAGAAATTAGAGGCAGAAAAGGTTCAATCCATTATCATGGATTTAAGAAACAACCCAGGCGGGCTCTTGTCAATGGCAGTAGAGGTCTCAGAACAGTTCCTTGAATCAGGAAAGCTCGTTGTATTTATAAAAGACAGACGGGGCGAAAAGGACGAGTTTACTTCAAGAAATACAGCTCCAATAAAAAATTATCCTATGGTTGTATTGGTTAATGAAGGAAGCGCCAGCGCATCAGAGATTGTTGCAGGCGCTCTGCAGGATTGGGGAAAGGCCATTGTTGTCGGCACGCAGACATTTGGCAAGGGCTCTGTCCAAACAGTGGTTCCGCTATCTGACGGCTCGGGTCTAAGGCTTACAACCGCAAGGTACTATACACCTAAGGGTAAGTCAATACAGTCAACAGGAATTGCCCCTGATATTGTCATTAAACTGCCTGTTTCAAAGACAGCAAAGGAAGGCAAAAAGGAAAAAACGATACTCAGGGAAAAGGACTTAGAACGTCATCTTAAGAATGATACTATAAAGGAAGAGCCGGCGCCGCAGATTGATGAAGAGACAATGCCTCTTATTGGCGACGAGAAGACAGAGAAGGAAGACATCCAGCTTCAGAAGGCAATAGAGCTTTTAAAGACATGGAAGATATTTAAGGAACTAAACCCTGAGAAGAAGGCAGGGTAATCAAAACGACTGACCGATGCTTAGATAGACATGGACATTGCGGCTCTTTTCTGTTTCTCCAATCGGAATGGCAAAGTCTATCCTGCCGATGCCGGGATATATTCCAAACAGGTCAACATGAAACCGCAGGCCAGTGCCTATATCTGTTTTGTAGTCCTTAAATCTAAATGTATCTCTTTTGTCTGACACCATGCCTGTATCGGCAAAGACCGCACCCTGAGCAGCATGAACGATTATTAAAGATAAGAGATTTAAGTCATGGTCGTAGATAATTGGGAAGCGGTATTCCAGTGAAAACAGGCTGATGTTGTTTCCCTTGTAATCTGCTTTTGTATATCCCCTCATCCCTTGAATTCCGCCGAGGAGAAACTTGGTATGCTCAGGCAGGCCGCCTTCTGATTGGCCTATTAATGCTCTTCCTGCAATAGAGTGCTTGTTTGCAATCCTTATCTCCTTTCTTAAATCTATAAAGCCTTTGAAATAAGAGTAATCGCCATTTAAGAATTTATCCGCATATTCTACAGATGTCCTGTATGTATCATAGCGGTATGAGAGGCCGAAAGCATTTATATATTCATCATCCTTTGTTGCTGCAAATTTCTCAGACAGTTTTTCAAAGATGAGCTTTGTTGAAATAGTATGAAGCGGCTTATCCTCTCCATTATATCCGCCAAAGTTGTAGCCATATTCAAAATTTGCGCCGTCTGCCTCTTCATTATGAAAGACGTTAAAGACAAAGAAATGATGGTCATCGTATATCCGTGTTGTAGATGCGCCAATGTCAAATTCCAGTTGATGGCTCTGAAAATCGTAGCTTATTCTGAACCTGTCTAATAGCACCTTCCATCTGTACGGCAGGCGGTTATTAAATCTGTCAGAATCGCTTGTAATCTTTTCCGGGTCAAGTTCAATAGAGTCAACAGCCTTTTCTGATTCAATCTCTATCTTCTTTTCATTATCCTTAGCATCCCACTGATAAGTATCAGAGGTCTTGTCTTTGTATCCTATCTTTATATCAACAGGCTCAACACCGCCATTATCTTTTTCTACTATTATTTCTGTTTTGTGTTTTTTATCTATTTGGCTCTTTTTTACTGATTTAATCCCAAAATCTATTGATGGATTGATATTAAGCCATTGATGATAGAATGAACCTAAATCCTGATGAGCTATCTCCTCGCTTATTTTTTTAAATGATTTATACTCCCCTTTTAGATTAGCTATATATGTTTCTATAATACTATTAAATGTCTCTTTTCCTGAAAGGTTCTTCAGCTTTTGAAAGATGATAGCACCATCAGGCCTGTTATTATTAAATAATCGTATATCCTCTCTGACTATCAGGTGATTATGCTACTTGAAATATATATCACGCATTGGGAGCTTTTTAGAATAAAGTATTTCATCAAAAAGCGGGATAAAGGCAAGGGGCTTTAAGTATCCTGAAAGGCTCGGGCTCTCCTTATATTTATCAATTATATATATTTGCATAGCATAATCAGCGAGCCCCTCTGCAACCCAGTCCTCCTCTTCTTTAGGAATAATATCTCTCCAGAATTTATAATAGAGTCCTTTTATTAGTTGGGCATCATGGAACCTTCTTATATATGAATATGCCTTGTGGAACTTATTTGAGATAAGGATTAAACTTTCCTGCGGTGATACAATATCTTGATGGAGATACGATTCAGCAAATACAACGGATTTATTTTTTATTTTACCAAAGTTCTTATTAAAAAAGACCGCTGCATCAAAGGCTGTATCAACAACTGATATCGCATATTTCTTGTCTTTTTTTAAATGATAATAATTAAAGGTGTATTCATCTTTCTCAATTTTTGTTTCCACAAGCTTTTTACTGATTACCATGTCAAAATAGGATATGTTATTGGCTTCAATATGAATGGTTTTTAATCCCCCCTTTTCCCCTGAAGTAAAGGGTGGTGAGGGTAGATTATCAGAGGAAATGAAAAGGGTTTTGGAAAGGGCTATGTTATAGTCCTCTGGCATCTCAAGCGTTATCTTGAAATTTGACCTGCTCCCCTCTAAGCTTATATACGGGTGCCATCCGCCGGCAAGCGTATATATATCTTTAAAATATCCAAAGAGGCCGAATTTTTCCGGGATTTTTGTTTTAAAGTCTATTACAATCTCTGGTGAGCTATCTTCAATTTTTAGGAGCGTGTTTTTTTCGCCTGATATTCTAAAGGGGATATCATTGCCTTTAGAATCTGCAACCCTTAAAATTTCCATATACCCTGAATTAAAATCCCTTGGATAAATTCTGTCAGATTCCTTTGTTGAAATCGCTATATCCTTCGCTGCATATATATTTGGATAGATGTATATAGAAACAAAAGGTTCAGCAGATGTAATTCTTACTTTTCCAGAGATTGTATGAGCTAAAGGGTCAAAGGAGGCATTGATATTATATGTGATGCCGTTTGCCAGCGAAGAAGCCGGTGATAAAAAAAAAATATAAAGAAAGGAAATTGAAAAAATAAAAAATCTATATGCAATCACTTCAGCAGCTCTGTTACAAATTTGATATATTCTTCTGGAATATCCTTCAGTATTATCCCCATGCCATTACGGGAGAATTCAGCAAGTTTTGGATGAACCCTTTTTGTCCACATTACCGTGCCTTTCATATTTAATATCCTGTTATCCGGAAGTGTAAGTTCAACATTAACAGGTGTCCCTGGCGCAAGGCCGCTGTTGGTCCTGATAAAGATGCCTGTTGGCGACAAGTTGCTCGTGATGCCGTTATTATTCAGCTCGCTTGTGCCGAATTTTACAGAAAGCCTTTTTGTAACACGGTCTTTAATTCTCTTTTCTGGCATATGACCTCCTTTTTATGGATATTATACTATCCTATTTTTCCCTTGACAAGAAAATAACATTAATTTAATATCTGCAGACTAAAGTAAACCCCGTTAGAAAGGGCAGGTTTAAAACCCCGGCTCTTTCTAAAAGGAGTTATAGGCTTATTGACAGCATCCCTGCCATAAATGGCGGGTTTTCTAACGGGGTAAAAAGAAAGGGTGTTAAATAGTGCCTGAAAACTTTTTACCAGAAAGTTATTTACCAGTTCTGATTTTTCTGATTATTGCAAGCGGGTTTGCCATTGGTACTCTTGCTGTTGGCTGGCTGATAAGGCCAAGCAGACCTTATGCAAAAAAACTCTCGCCTTATGAAAGCGGTAATCCGCCCTTTTCTGATGCAAGACAGCCCTTTCCTATACGCTATTATATTATTGCAATGTTGTTTGTAATATTTGATATAGAGGCAGTATTTTTATATCCATGGGCAGTAGCCTATAATAAAATAGGTTTATACGCCCTTATTGAGATGATTCTGTTTATAATAATACTTTTTGTAGGCTATATATACGCCTTGGGAAAAGGCGCATTAGATTGGGAGTCTTAAGATGGGTGTTTTAGAAAGACAGTTTGAAGAAAATGTTTTAACAACAACAGTTGATGCAATGGTCAACTGGGCAAGGAAGTCATCTATCTGGCCAATGACCTTTGGGCTTGCCTGCTGTGCAATTGAGATGATGGCTGTTACTGTGCCGAGGTATGATATTGCAAGGCTTGGCGCAGAGGTCTTTCGCGCAACACCAAGGCAGTCTGATTTAATGATTGTGGCAGGAACATTAACAAGAAAGATGGCTTCAGTCCTACGTCAGGTATACGACCAGATGCCTGAGCCGAGGTATGTAATTGCAATGGGTACATGCGCTACATCCGGAGGCATCTTTAATACGTACAGCGTTGTACAGGGGGTTGACCAGATAGTTCCTGTTGATGTTTTTGTGCCTGGATGTCCTCCAAGGCCGGAGGCGCTTATACACGGTATAATTACATTGCAGAAAAAGATTGAGAAGCAGAAGTTTTTGAGGAAATGACAATGACGCCTGATTTGATTATAGAAAGGATCAAAAATAGACATGCTGGCGCTGTTCTCTCAACAAAGGTAGAGTTTGGAGAGGGCACGGTCAGCATTAAACGGGGTTCTCTTCTTGATGTCTGCAGATTTCTGCATAATGACCCTGAACTCTATTTTGATTTTATAACAGATATATGCTCTGTAGATTTTATCGGTCAGGAGGAAAGGTTTGAGGTCGTATACCATTTTTATTCTGTAAGGCATAATCACAGGATAAGGATTAAGGCAAGGGCGCCGGAGAACGATGCAGCAATAGATTCCCTCTGCCCTATATGGAAGGGCGCAGACTGGCTTGAGCGGGAGGTCTATGATTTAATGGGAATAAACTTTATAGGTCATCCTGACATGCGCCGTATACTAATGCCGGAAGATTTTGCCGGTCATCCTCTAAGAAAGGATTACCCAACAGAGGGAAGGGGGGAGCGAAGCACATTTGATTTTATCCCTGATATTGATTAACGGTTTTATAAAAAGTCCATCTGCGGCAGCGGAGGGGGTATGCTGTGGTACGATACCTTGCTCCGCTTTGCATCTCTGAAGCTTTTTACTTTGCTGTTTAGCAATAGGAGATTAATAAAGAGGAATGATTAGAACAGAAGAAATGCTTTTAAATATGGGGCCCCAGCACCCGAGTACTCACGGAGTCTTGAGGCTTGTCCTTCAGCTTGATGGAGAGAAGGTTCTAAAGGCAACCCCTCATGTCGGCTATCTGCACCGCGGCATTGAGAAGCTGTCTGAGTCGCGTTTATATAACCAGATAATACCCCTTACAGACCGCTTTGATTATGTTGCGTCAATGACGAATAACTTTGCCTATGTAAGGGCTGTTGAAAAACTTTTGCAGATAAAGGCGCCTGAACGGGCAGAATATATCAGAACCATTGTTGCAGAATTCCAGAGGATAGCAAGCCACCTGCTTTGGCTTGGAACGCATGCCATTGACCTTGGCGCCATGACGGTCTTTTTCTATTGCTTCCGCGAGAGGGAGCTTGTCCTTGACCTGTTTGAGATAATATGCGGCGCAAGATTGACAACAAGCTATTACATCCCCGGCGGTGTAAGAAGGGATGCAACCTCAGAATTTATAGATAAGGCATACAAATTCACAGAGATGTTTCCTTCAAAGGTAGACGAGTATGATACCCTGATTAAAAATAACAGGATATGGCTTGGAAGGACAAAAGGGATTGGTGTTATCAGCGCAGAGGATGCAATCAATTTTGGTTTGAGCGGGCCAACGCTCCGAGGCTCAGGCGTGAATTATGATGTAAGAAAGGCAGAGCCATATGCTGCTTATGATAAGATAGAATTTGATGTGCCGCTCGGTAAGAACGGCGATGTATACGACAGATATCTGATTCGTGTAGAAGAGATGAGGCAGAGCATTAAGATTATCAAACAGTGTCTTGATAAGATGCCAAAAGGGCCTGTTGTAATTGACAATCCCAAGATAGTATTGCCTGAAAAGAAAAAGACCATGACAGAGATAGAATCCCTTATTCACCATTTTAAATTGGTTTCAGAAGGCTACAAGACTCCGCCTGGCGAGGTCTATTGCGGAACAGAGGCCCCTAAGGGCGAGCTTGGGATTTATATAGTAAGCGACGGGAGCAATAAACCCTATAGAATGAAGGTAAGGGCGCCTTCATTTGTGCATCTCGGCGCATTTGATTATATGTCTAAGGGGCACATGATTGCTGATATTATTGCCATAATAGGAACGATTGATATAGTGCTTGGAGAGGTAGACAGATAGTGGAAGAAACAAACATTGAAAAAAAAGGCTATGCCTTTTCAAAAGAGGGGATGCAGAGATTAAAGGAGATGATGAAAGACTATCCTTCTTCTGATGCGCTTCTTTTGCCTGCATTATATATTGCACAGGAAGAGTTTGGCCATCTTGACACAGAAGCATTGCGGTATGTGGCAGATGTATTAAAGCTGCCGAGGTCAAAGGTCTTTGGCGTTGCCACATACTATACAATGTATAAGACAAAGCCGACAGGCAAGCACCTTGTTCAGATCTGCACAAATCTTTCATGCTCGCTTTTAGGCGCAGACCATATAGTAAAATATCTTGAGAACAGGCTCGGTATAAAAGTAGGCGAGACAACACCTGATAATAGGTTTACATTAATAACTGTTGAGTGCCTCGGCTCATGCGGCACAGCGCCTATGATGCAGGTTAATGATACATATTATGAGAACCTGACAGAGAAGGAGATAGACAGGATTTTGGAAGGATTGAAGTAGGGGAAGATGAACGAAATCTTACTAAAAAACATAAAAAAGCCCAATTCAACAGATATAGATACTTATCTGAAAGACGGCGGATATAAGTCCCTTGAAAAGGCATTAAAAGAATGTACGCCAAAGGATGTAATAGATATTGTCCAGAAATCAGGCCTTCGCGGCCGAGGCGGCGCAGGCTTTCCAGCTGGAAAGAAGTGGGAATTTGCAGCAGCAGACAAGAATACGCCGCGCTATCTTTTGTGCAATGCTGATGAAGGCGAGCCAGGTACATACAAGGACAGGCCCATTATTGAAAAAGACCCGCATCAATTAATAGAGGGTATAATAATATCCGGCTATGCAATTGGCGCTGCTGCCTGCTACATATATATAAGAGGCGAATATGCATATGGCGCTGATGTTCTGAGAAAGGCGATTGCACAGGCATATAAAAAGGGATTCTTAGGCAAGAAGATTCTTGGAAAAAAGTTTGACTTTGACCTTTATGTGCACAAAGGAGCAGGCGCCTATGTGTGCGGCGAGGAAACGGCATTAATAGAATCTATTGAAGGAAAGCGCGGGCAGTCAAGGATAAAGCCGCCATTCCCTGTTAATGTCGGTGTCTGGAACAAGCCTACTGTTATAAACAATGTTGAGACACTTGCCAATGTTTCTCATATAATAAAAAACGGGCCTGACTGGTTTAAGTCAATGGGCCCTGAAAAATGTCCTGGTCCAAAAATTTATTCTATAAGCGGCCATGTAAATAAGCCGGGCAATTATGAGCTGATAATGGGCACGCCTTTAAAGGATTTAATCTATAAATATGGAGGCGGTATCAAAAACGGAAAGAAGCTTAAGGCAATAATACCTGGCGGCGCATCAACGCCTGTATTAAAGCCTGAGCATATAGATGTGAATATGGACTATGAATCTGTCGGCGCTGTCGGCTCTATGCTCGGCTCCGGCGCTGTTATGGTAATGGATGAGACAGTTTGCATGGTTGGCGTTGCAAGGAGGCTCTTAAAATTCTTTGCACACGAATCATGCGGTAAATGCTCCCCATGCCGCGAAGGCACGCACTGGCTCGTACAGATATTAGACAGGATTGTGAATAATGAAGGCAAAATAGAGGACATAGATTTGATGCTTGATATATGCGACAACATGAGAGGCAAGACCTTCTGCCCTCTTGGCGACGGCGCAATAAATCCAGTATTGAGCACAATAAAGCATTTTAGGGATGAATACCTGATTCATATAGAAGAAAAAAGGTGTCCGGTAAATTATCCGCATAGTGAGCATTGTTTGTAATTATGGCTAAATTAACGATTAATAACAAAATAGTTGAAGCCCCTGATGGCATGCTCCTTACAGAGGCTGCAAAGATGGCAGGCATAGAG
>CAKKRA010000410.1:3402-13021 GCA_919902475.1 Nitrospiria bacterium | reverse complement strand
TATGTGTGAGGCTGCATGCGGCATGCTGGTTTATGTAAAGGATGGAAGGGTTGTTGATATATACGGCGACCCTGAGCATCCTTTAAGCAAAGGCGCGCTCTGCCCGAAAGGCTCAGGCGCATTTCAGCATATCTATAATCCATTGAGGGTAAAATACCCAATGGTCAGGAAGAGCCTCAATGATGAGTTTAAGAGGGCATCATGGGATGCAGCGCTGGACTTTGCTGCAGAGAGATTATTAAAGGTAAAAAAGGAATACGGTCCAGAGGCCTTGATGATGCACAGGACAGGCCGTGCAGATTTTTTATGGAAACTCGGCGGTTCAAGATTTGGAAAAATCTGGGGTACGCCTAATGTTGTAGGACAGGGTCCAATCTGCTGTGAGAGCCCTGGTGTTGCAATGAACTATACCTACGGCGCAAAGGACCTCGGCAGATTAATGAACCCTACAACAGACTGGGTAAACTCAAAATGTATAATGATTGCAGGCTCGAATACAGCAGCCAATCATCCGGTTGAGATGCTCTGGGTCTTAGATGCAAAAGAAAGAGGAACAAAGATTATCTGGATTGACCCGAGATTCAATCCATCCATGGCAAAGGCAGATATTGCAATGAGGCTCAGACCAAATACTGATGCTGCGCTTGTAATGGCGATGATAAATGTAATTTTAAAAGAGAATCTATATAACAAAGAGTTTGTAGATAAATGGGTGCATGGTCTTGATGAGTGGAGGCCGTTAATAGAAAAGATGCCGCCTGAGAGGGCAGAGAAGATTACATGGGTGCCAAAAGAGACTATTATTCAGGCAGCAAGGATGTTTGCAACGAATACGCCTGCATCAGTATCAGGCTGTCTCGGCACCGCGCAGACATACAATTCAAACAACATCAACCGATGCTACGGCATCTTAGTAGCGCTTACCGGCTCAATCGGCGTGCCAGGAGGCGGCTGGAACTGGCTGCACAACTGCCGTCCACCGCTTAGCGCAGGCAAGGATTTGGCATCATTACCGCCGGTCAAGGCGCCTGTCATATCCGATAAATTAGTCGGCTGGGCAGACGTCTCTGCAGCGAATTTCCCGAACGCAATATTTACACAAAAGCCTTATCCAATAAGGGCAGTATGGTGGAATGGAAACATGATGGCGCAGATGCCGTTTACACAGAAGTATGCAGCAGCATTCAAGAAGAATGTTGATATAGCAATCCACAACTCATTCCATCCAAACTTTACATATCAGCATGCGCATGTTGCATTTCCGATAACATCATGGGTGGAGAGGGAAGGCCTTTGCCATCATGGAAACAACAGGCTCATGTCCTGGTTCAATCAGGCAATAAAAGAGAACTGGGAGTGCAGGAACGACATAGATGTAATTGCAGGCATTGCAGACAGGGTCTTTGGAAAAGAGGATGGCCTGAAGTGGTTCCCATGGAGAAGGAAGGATGACCCGACAAAGATAAATATGGCAGAGGCAACAGACTTCTTTAATAAGCAGGAGTCCTTTACAGCAGGATGCACAAAGAAGACGCTTGACCCTGCAACAACACCGAGGGGCGGCGTAATGTGGCCTGCATTTACAGAAGAGGATGCAATGAGATTTGAATCTTCTGAAGCCAAGGTCAGGGGCGACTATATCATGTATGAAGATAATAAGCCGTTTCCTGAATCTGATCCGCCAAGAAGATTCCCGACACCTTCAGGCAAGATTGAGGTTGCATCAGATGCAATAAGGGAGCTCGGCTGGGACTATCTGCCGAAACACAGAGAGGGCGGACATACGCCTGTCAGCGATCCTGAGGACTTCAAAGAGCATCCGCTTGTCCTGTGCACCGGGAGGCCGGTGTCCAGCTTCCATGAGATGGGACACTGGTGGCCGTGGACAGACGAGCTTGAGCCGGACCGCTATATTCAGGTTCACCCTGAGCTTGCAAAGACGCTCGGCATTGAAGACGGCGATTATGTGAAACTTGAGTCCATGCGCTCAGAGCTGGACGGCTATGCATGGGTAACAGAGGAGACTGACCCAAGGCAGGTCTGGACATACTGCAGTACAGACGAATATCAGCCGTTTGTGCCAGGGATTACAAACAGGAATGTGAGCTGGCTTATTGATGACATTATTACAGACCCTGTTTATAATCAGGCTGAATTCAAGGCGCAGCTTGTTCTATTATGGAAAAAGGGGACATCAAAAAAAGAGGCATTGAAAAAGACCCATGAGTTCTTAAAGAGGTTCCCTGAATATGCAGTTGACCAGAGCGAGCTCGGCGCATATGTGAATAAGGTAGCTATGAAGAATGCCCCTGTATGGGATAAAAAGAGCAAGAAGGTTGTGTGGAATGGCAAGCAGGCAGAGGACGGGAATGTACTGCCTTTTACTGAGGAATAAAATTAAGTTGATTATGTTTATTGGTTGATTGGGTTAATTAGTTGGCGCATTCAACATATTCAACCTAATCAACCTAATCAAATATTCAACTAAAACATTGGAGGAAAAGATGACAGAATATTTATATAAGGCAGAAGAGGGTTTTGCAGAGAAGGAAGTGCCCCATGAAGGCAGAGAGTCAAGGGTTACCCTTCGCGGCCACTCCAAGCAGTGGCAGATGTTCCATGACCCTTCAAGGTGCATCGGATGCTTTGGCTGCGAGGTTCACTGCAAGCTTGAGCACGATGTTCCAGTTGGCCCAAGGCAGTGCAGGATTATTCAGGTTGGGCCAAAGGTCATCGGCGGAAAGCTAAAGACTTCATTCATCTGGACAGCATGCAACCACTGCGACCCTGCGCCATGCGTAGAGGCATGTCCAACAGGCGCAATGCAGAAAAGGACAGACGGCATAGTATTTGTTGATGAGAAGGCATGTATAGGATGCAAGTCCTGTATTGCAGCATGCCCATTCGGCGCGCCGCAGCTCAATCCTGTTACAAAGAAGGTAATCAAATGCGATTACTGCAAGGACAGGGTGGACCAGGGGCTCATGCCTGCGTGCGCGACAAAGTGCTCAACAAAGGCGCTCTATTTTGGCGATGTCAATGAGATGTCAACTATCTTGAGGGAGAGGCATGCAAAGCACCTGACACAGATTTTGGAGAGCCAAAAGACAGGCGCGCCTGTGGTGAGATAAAAGAATACAGCGACCCCCTTTATTTGATGCTTAGCATCTGGAGCCTTTATAAAATTAGCTTTTATAGAAAGGAGCGTAAATTATGTCAAAGGTTGGAACAATCGTTACAACACCTATAAGGGTTGAGTATATGAATGGTGATTATAATAAGGCATACGACCTCCTTGCAAAGGAGAAGATAGGAATGGTATACAAGACAGTGGCATCTGTTGAGCCTTATCATGCGACCATCCATTTGAACCCGACAGACGGGGAAAAGGCAAAGCAATTGCTTTCAAAGGCAGGGATTAAATGGTATCAGCCGGTTCCATTTTATTGATGCTGTAAAGAAATATGTTTTTATTTTTGCCTTCAAAAGGGGGGATTATTCCCCCTTTGTTTTTTAATAAATGTTTTGTTTCAGGACAGGCTCTAAAGGCTGCGGCTGCCTTTATGAGTTCAAATTATAATTATGTTTTCAAAAGAAGAAATAAGAAGAGGGCTCATTGAGGTTTTAGGCCGGACAAATTTTGCTATAGAGGGCGAGAGTTACGGTCTGTATAGCGCAGTTGACTCTCTTTCAAAGCTTGAGCCTGATGAGAGGAAAGAGGTCTTTAAACACGGGACATTTCTTGCTAAGACAGACTCAAAGCTTGCCTTTCACTTTTTTCTGACATCACCTGAGCTCTTAAAAGAGATAGAGATTAATCAGCTTCCTTTATGGGTTAGCAAAAGGATAGAGCTTTATGATAAAGGCGGGAAAGATGCAGGGAGCAAGGTATTATACAATAACGGCCTTGAATTTAAAAAGGTTGAAAATATCCTTAAACTTTATGAGCATGCCCTTGGTAACGGGCTTACAGTATGCGAGGGTGAAGAGACCTATACAGATACGCTTAACATATTTCTGCCTTCTCTCATAAACATATCAGATGATGATAATATAAATCTAAAGGCTTATAAGGCGGTAATTGCCCATAAATACGGCCAGGTAAAATACGGAACCTTCAGGCTTAACCTTAATGATATCAAAGATAGCGTGCAGCGACTGAAAAAGAGATACGGCTCTGATATTAACAAGGGTATTTCAGATTTTGAAAACTTTTTCAATCTCTTTCCTGATAAAGGGCTTGCCCTCGATATCTATATGATATTGGAAAATCTGCGCATTGAAAAGCTCCTCTGCAGTGATTTTAAAGGACTTAAAAGGGATATTGAGTTATTTAAAAGGATTGATATAATTAAAAGGGCTGATATAAACAGCCTGACAGCAAAGGATAGGATTGTTGAAGCGCTCTTTAGATATTTGAGCGGTTATGAAAACAGACAGGATTTATTAGATAGTATTTCTCAATTAAATGAGCTGCTGCCGATAGCTAAAGAAGCAATAGATATGCCTGATTCTTCTGCTATAACCTCGGCAGAGGCTGTAATCAGAATCTACAAAATGATTGATGATAATATTACAGGCTCGTATATGAAGCTGAAGCCTGTCTTCTATCACGGCATCATTAAGCCGGAAAAGATTACAGAGGCTCAGGAATTTATAAACAAGACAATAAAGGATGTAATTAAAGAGTCTAAAGAAGAGGAAGAAAAGAGGGTAAAGTCAAGTTTCTTAAAGGGTCAGGATGACAGGCTGAAGCTCGGCAAAAGCGGATGGGATATACAAGGAGAAAAGGAATTCACAGAAGAAGAAATTGAAAAGATGGGCGGAGACGGCGAATACCTTATCTTAGAGAAGATGATTGTTGACGGCGTTTCGGATGAAATAAAAGAGAGGATAGAAAAAGAGCTTTCTAACCTCGGTGAAATAGACAACAGCCTTTTGCTTCGCGCCTTTGATAAGGCAGGCCAGAGGTTTAAGGCAAGGTTTCAGAACCCTGCAGCAGATCTGAATATAGACGCTGTTATTGAGAGGGGACCGAATGTTTTTATATATGATGAATGGGATATTAAAAAGGGAAGATTCAGAAAAGAATGGTGCGCATTAAGGGAGATGACAATTGAGGAAGGAACTGATAAGCTTGTGGAAGAGATACAGGCAAAATATTCCCATTTGATTTCTTCTATTAGAAAACAGTTTGAGGCGATGAGGGATGAGGCAAAGAGGCTGCGGAGGCAGAGTTTTGGCGATGATATAGATATAGATGCAGCAGTTGAGATGGCAGTGGATATCAAGGCAGGCTCTGCGCCGTCAGATGACATTTACATAAATACAAAAAAAGACAGAAGGGATATAGCGACAGCATTGCTTGTTGATATCAGCGGCTCGACAAATGGCTGGGTAATTGATACGGAAAAGGCGGCGATGGTCCTTTTTTCAGAGGCGCTAAATGGCATCAGGGATAAGTATGCGATCTACGCCTTCTCAAGCAGGACAAGGGCAAACTGTAATTTTTATACAGTGAAGGGTTTTAATGAAAAATACAGCGATGCAGTTAAGAGGCGGATTGCCGGCTTAAACTCAGGCGATTATACAAGGATGGGGCCTCCAATCAGGCACCTTACAAAGATTTTGGAAAAGACTGATGCAAGGAAAAAGCTGATGATTACGCTGAGCGACGGCAAGCCAGAGGACTATGATGAATATAAGGGCGAGCACGGCATTGAAGATACAAGGATGGCGCTGATAGAGGCAAAGATGAAGGGTATTACCTCATTCTGCATTACCATTGATAAAGAAGGGGCAAATTATCTGCCGCATATGTACGGCGATGTGAATTATGCAATCATAGATGATATTGAAAAACTGCCATCAAGGCTGCCGCAGATTTATAAAAAGCTGACAGTGTGAAAATAAAGAGGTGAAATAAAAAATTATGAAAGACACAGAAAGAAAGAAGATAGAAATAACAGAGATTGACAGGCTCTTTGTGGATGACAAGGATGCAAAATTCTGGAAAACAGAAGGGGCAAATCATGACAATCTGTTCTGGGTGAGGGCGATGGTCTCAAGGAAGCGTGAGCCTGCGCCGGTTGAAGAAGAGGATGTTGCGCTTCCAAAGGATACAGAAGAGATGATTAAGAGCTATAAGGCAAGGGCTGTTCTTTACAGATTCCTGTCAGACGGCTATAATGAGCCTACAGAGGAGTTTACAAACGCCATAATAGACGGTTCTTTATGCAATCAGCTTGCAGTTATTCTTAAAGATTTTAAAGGCAATAAAAGGATGGATGACGGCAGAGGCGCTATTTGCAGCATGAAGGAGCAGGAATTTGCTTCAACATTTGACAGCTTAAAAAAGGAATATTGCAGAAATATATACGATACTAATCTCCCCTTTGTTTCGCCTTACGAGTCTATCTATCGCGGTGAGAGGCAGGTTATGGGTGTGAGGTCATCTGAGGTTAATGAATGTTACAAGAAGGCAGGTCTTGGCGTAGAAGGCACAGAGATGCCTGACCACATAAGCCACGAATGTGAGTTTGTTTCTGTATTAAGCGAAAGGACAGCCAAATTTCTTGAAGAGGGTAATACTGAAGAAGCTAAAAGGCATGAGACACTATGCGATGAGTTTTTAAGAGACCATCTTTTGCAGTGGGGCTCAAAATTCTGTGAGGATTTGTTATCTCTATCAAAATCAGATTTTTATAAAGGCATGGCAATGTTGGGAAGGGGTATTTTCAATATGGAGTATAATAGGTTAAAGCTCATGGAGGTGCTCTGATGCCAATAAAGAAAGGCGAAAGGCAAAAGGCAAAGGGCAAAGGGCAAAGCAAGATAAAGGGTCAAGGGTCAGGGGTCAAGGGGCAAAATAGGGTGAAGGGTAAAGGGGTAAGGGTTGAGGGCCAAGGAAAGAGCAAGATAAAGAAAACTAAAAAGCCTGTAAGATCTGCAAGAAAGTTAAAGCCTTCCCAAAAGACCAAATTGACGAAAAAGGCAGCAAAGGCAAGGCTGCCCAAAAAAGCTGTAGGTGTAGTAAAAAAGAAGGTAGTTAAAAAGCCTGTAAAGGCAGTTAAAAAAACAGCGCCAAAAGCAAGTCCTGCTGTTCCTGAAACAAGGGCAGATATGCTCAGCAGTATGGTGCATGAATTCAAAAGGGATATCATGGTTGTCCCGGGTAAATGCAATGCCTGTGCAGACAGAGGAGGGCCGCAGTGTGTTGAGGCGTGCAAAAAGGCTGTTGCATATCAGCATACAGAGATAGAGCCAATTTCAAGGATAATAATCAAAAAAGCGAGCGGCTTCAATATTCCTCTCCTATGCCACAACTGCGAGGAGGCGCCGTGCATGACTGCCTGTTTGACAGGCACAAGGCGCAGGCTTGCTGAAACAGGATGGGTTGAGACAGATTATGACAGGTGTGTCGGCTGCTGGATGTGCGTTATGGCATGTCCATTTGGCGCTATTACAAGGTCAGAGGTGGAGCATGTTGCAAGAAAGTGCGACGGCTGCACATCATATAAGACTGCCCCGTGTGTTGCTGCGTGCAAGCCTGGCGCAATTGTTCAGACAGGCGCATATTTATATGATTATAACAAGAGAAAGGAATATGCAGAGAGGCTTGGGTATCAGCAGCACCTCTTGGGTGCAAGAAGGGGATGATCAATGAGATATGTGATAATCGGCAACTCTTATGCAGGCATAAGCACTGTTGAGGCAATCCGTAATCTTGATAAAGAAGGCGAGATAATAATCATCTCTGAAGAGCCTTATCTGGCTTATGGCAGGCCGCTCATATCATACTGGATGGGCGGGGACTGGGAGACAAAACACATGTATTATCGTGATAAGGCTTTCTATGACACGATGAATGTGAATCTTAGATTAAGCACAAAGGTTAAGACAATTGATACAAAGAAGAAAGAGGTGGTATTGGAAAATGGCAGCAGGCTCGGTTTTGATAAGCTCTTTATCTCAACAGGCGGGACTCCTTTTGTTCCTCCTACAAAAGGGCTTGAGTTTGCAGGGGTCTCTCCATTAACAACATGGGGTCATGCAGAGAATCTTCAAAGACTCGGCAAAAATGCAAAGAGGGTAATAGTTATAGGCGGCGGACTCATCGGGCTTTCTGCTGTTAAGGGTTTTGGCGCAATGAAAAAGGATATAACAATTATTGAGCTTTCACAGAGGGTTCTTGGCCTTGCATTGGATGAAGATGCAGGCGAGCTTATACATGCTGAATTAAATAAAAAAGGTGTAAAGATAAGAACAGGAAGGACTGTTAAGGAGATACTTGGAAATGATAAGAATGAGGTAAGAGCCGTTATCCTTGATAATGGAGAAGAGTTGTTCTGTGAGCTTGTTGTAATGGCAATCGGCGTGCGGCCGAATACTGAGATTGTTAAAGACACAGATATTAAGGTAAACAGGGGGATTGTTGTTGACAGCCGCATGGAGACCTCTGTTAAGGATATCTATGCAGGCGGTGATGTTGTTGAGGCATACGATTTTATAAATAAGGATAACCGCGTATTAGCCATCCTCCCTCTTGCATTTGAACAGGGACGCGTAGCTGGCTCTAATATGGCAGGAAGAGAACGCATTTACGCAGGCGGCATGGGATTAAACTCCTTCCCGTTATTCGGCACTGCAATTATGACAATGGGTATCACTATTACAAAAGAGGGCGACGGCCTTGAGGTGATGAAGACAAAGGGAAAGGATACATACAAAAAGCTTGTATTCAGGGACAATGTATTGGTCGGCGTGATTATGATTAAGGATACAAATTATGGCGGCATATATACATCGCTTATTACAAAACAGGTAAAACTTACTGATGCTGAAAAGCAGATGCTGCTTGACGGGAATCTGCTTGACTTTGAGGCACAGAGAGAGTCAAATATGCCTTGGAGTTCTATGAACTGGGTTATGCAGAGGCCAATTAAAGAACATGTAACCGGTGTAAGGTAATGCAGATTTAGCGATAGGGGTCATCTGCTGCGTTGTCGCTTCGGCCTCGCATCCTCACATACTAACATGTATGCTGCGGTGCGAGTCCTCGCTCCGCCTTGCATCTGACCCCTCTGGCTAAATCTGTTAACTTTATTTTGATAGCAAATAGGAGGTTGAAATGAAAAAACTATTTTTGTCTCTATTAATCTTTTCATTTGTTTTCGCTTCAAATGCCTTTGCACAGGAGGCATTCCCAAAAAAGAAGCCGAATGCCTCTGCCGGCAAGGCAATTTATGACAAGCAGTGCGGTTTTTGTCATGGCGCAGGCGGCAATGGAAAAGGCAATGCAGCACCAAGCCTCAATCCAAAGCCAACAGATTTTACTGATCACTCCAAGATGAGATTAATGAGTCCTGCAGAGCTTTACAATATTACAAGAAAAGGCAAAGGCGCTATGTCTGCCTTTACTAACATGAAGGACGATGACCTCTGGAATGTTATCTTCTATACTATCTCCTTTTCAAGCACAAAGGATATGGCAGCAAAGGGCAAGGAAATCTATTTCAGGGACTGTGCCTTTTGCCATGGCAAGACAGGCGCTGGAGACGGCCCCGGCGGCGCAAGCCTTCCGCTGAAGCCGAGGAATTTTGCAGATATAAAATGGATG
>CAKKRA010000410.1:0-3392 GCA_919902475.1 Nitrospiria bacterium | reverse complement strand
AGAGCAGAAGGACGGTGCATTGTATCAGAACATGACAATGGGGATTCCAACATCCGGCATTGCATGCGCAGCTAAATTGAAGCCAGAAGAGAGATGGAATGTGCTGACATACATAAGGGCGTTTACATATAGTAATTGATTTTCTTGCGGGCTGGGCAGCGCCTTGCCCCTACATTATGACGCCTCTTCCACTTTCTTCTTTACACACTCTGCAAATTCCGCAGCATCAGCAGATATCTTTAATTTGATTATTGGTTCTGCGAGTTTTGCAAGGATGCCGTTTGCAGATACGCTTGACCAGTAGGCTACCTCTGTTTTATTTTCACTGAGTCTCTTTAGCTCCACAGAGCCCTTTGTATAAAGGTCATCACCAGCAGCAGTCCACTCGCCTTTATTTGGCGGGTCTTCAAAGGTAGTATGCGCGCGCATGATAATGGTCTTTGAAAAAGGGCCGAAGCTTACCATTACCTTCCAGTCTGTATCCTTTTCATTTACAATGCATACGCCTTCGCAGCCATGCACGCAGGAGCCGACCTGCTTCATGTCACGGAGAAAGCGCCACACCTTTTCTATAGGCGCATTTACCTCAAAAATCTTTTTTGCCTCTGGCATATTAATATAAACGGATTAAATATCGTTGCTTGATTGTGTAATGCTAATCTTTTAAATCCCTTCGTGAAGAGCTTTTCTGTATAAAGAATATTATTAGCTCATCCCTCTTTTCAATCTCCAGAATCTTATGACCCAGTGTATTTGACCATGCCGCTATATCGCTTTCTGCTTCTGGATAATTTACAATGCTTAAAAGCACCTTTATAACATCGCCGGCATTCAGACTGTCAATATTGTTTTTGATTCTTAATAATGAAAGGGGAGGCAGAATCTCTTTTGCATCAAGCGTTGCATCCTCTTTATAGATTATCATCTCCATTATTCTTCTTTGTGAAATCTTCAATACATTCCAAAAAGGTATCAACAATTTTGGGGTCAAACTCTGTTCCGCTCCGCGCTATTATTTCTCTGACCGCATCTTCATGGTCGAGTCCTTTTCTGTACGGCCTGTTGGTTGTAATTGCATCGTAGAAGTCTGCCACAGAGATTACCCTTGCCTCTACAGGTATGCTTTCACCAACAAGCCCATCTGGATATCCTGAGCCATTGTATCTTTCGTGGTCATGCCGTATTATCGGGATAATAGGCCTTAGATAGTCTACATCCTTAATAATATCCACGCCTATCTGGGGATGTTTTTTTATAATGGAGTATTCTGCCTCAGTAAGCTTTGAGGCCTTATTTAGGATAGCATCTTCAATGCCGATCTTGCCGACATCATGGAACAGGCTTGCGCACTCTAATACAGAGAGTCTTTCAGCAGTGAAACCGAGCTGTTTTCCCATAGCAAGCGATAGATCAGTAACCCGCTTGGAGTGGCCTCGTGTATATTTGTCCTTTGCATCAATAGCAGATGTTATTGCCTTGATAGTTCCCAGATAAGCATTTTCAAGCTCCTCCTGCCTTGTCTTTAGTTTTTCTGCCATAAGATTGAATTCATGAGCAAGCTGTTCAATCTCATCGCCTGTGTTTACAGATACCCTGTGTGAGAGGTCGCCGTTTCCTATTATCTCTGCGCCAGTGTGTAATATGTGAATAGGCTTCATGATGCGGTTTGAAGCATAGAAGCCGAGGGCGCCAAGCACTATCGCCAGTGACAGGGCAATGATAGAGACCTGCCACATTAGTCTGTTTATTGGCGCAAATGTTTCTGAAGGGGCCTGCCTGACAAAGATATACCACTTCTTGCCGCCAAAGTTGACGCCGTCAGAAGAATATTTCTCTACAAAATTTACAGGCGCAAATCCAACAACAGAATTTTTGCCTCCGTGGGCATCGTCTTCTGCAATTGTCCATCCGAGCCTCCGTTTTAATATCTCAACAATCAATGATTCAGTAATATTGTGGCTCTTTACAGGATATATTGGACAGACAAGTATGGTTCCAGCAGAGGATATTAGATTTGCATGGCCTGTCTTGCCGATCTTTATATTTGTTACCTCATTGAAAAACATACTGACATCGTGAACCATCCTTACTACACCCATAAAACCGCCGGCCTTTTCATCAACAATAGGATAGACAATATCAAAGGTGTAGGTTTCTGTCTTATCATGGTAGGATACGTCACTCAGATATGCCTTTACCCTGTTGCTTCTTGAAACAACACTCCACCACGATTCATTGCCAATATAATATTTATCAGTCTTTTTAATTGAAGCGACAAGGCCGCCCTCTTTATCGTAAACTGCTAATTCAATATGTCCCTCGGGTTCAAAATAATTAAATCTTTTCAAAAAGCTGGATGCGCTATTTTCAACAATCTTTAAAACAAAGGGTGAAACAGATGAAGTGTTATCCCATCCTCTGTTTATCTCCCTCATTTCCTTTTTTATTGTTTCCTGTTTTTTGCCTTTGTATCCATGATTTGCCCTGCTTAATGCATCTTTTATCTCATAAGAGATAGACAGGTGTTTAGCCTCATCAACCTCATTTTCCAGTACAATATCAACCTTTTTGGCTGTCTCCCTTGCTATTTCCTGAAAGCCTGAGCCAATAGACTCCCTCAGTCCCTTTTTACCCTGCCAGTATGTTATTAGCAGTCCTGCTAACCCAGGGATTATCGCAATAAAAAATATTGAAAGGATAATCTTTTTTCTAAGTCCTGTTTTGCGTTCATTATTAGACATAACTCTAAAAACCTTCTCTACTTAGTATATCAGACGAAAGACAATTATCAAGGCAAATTCATGAGGTTAATCTATTATATATTATGCAGAGGAAAGATGTTTTTCTTGATATAATTAATTCCATCTTCTGCCATTTTTTGTATTGATTCATCTATTTTACCCTTTATTTTGTTATCTCTAAGACCCTTGCCTTCATACCCGTGTTCCTTTAAAAGCCTTATTTTATCCTCTGGAATTGTATCAGAAAGCTCTATCCCTGCAAATATTCCGAGCGCCAATGTCCAGCACCTTGCAACATTAGCAACATTATAGCCTCCGCCGCCTAAGGCAGCCAATGGAAGATTAAAATCCCTTATTTTCTTAACCATTTCACAAAATCCATTTGTTGTGAGTTCAAGGTGCGTCAGAGGGTCTGTTGACATTGTATCAACGCCCAATTGTGCAACAATGGCATCAGACTTATAAGCGTCTATTAATGCAGGGACAATTTCATTAAAGCCCCATACGAATGTTTCATCATCTGTTCCCGGGTAAAAGGGAAGGTTTACAGAGAACCCCTTACCTTTTCCAGTTCCTATTTCCTCTGAAAAACCTGTTCCCGGAAACAGGAATGTTCCTGTTTCGTGTAAGGAAATGGTTAATACCTTATCA
>CAKKRA010000409.1 GCA_919902475.1 Nitrospiria bacterium | reverse complement strand
AGAGCACTGCCTTCACACGGCAGGGGTCGTTGGTTCAATCCCAACATCGCCTACCATTTCTATCCCCTTAATTTCTCGTCTTCCTCCTGCTTAGTTTTACAATCAATGCAAAGGGCTGTCACAGGCCTTGCCAGGAGCCTCTTTAGATTAATCTCATCTCCACAGGACTCGCAGATGCCATAAGTATTATTGGCAATTTTATCCAGCGATTCGTCTATCTTCTTTAACAGCTTCTGCTCCCTGTCTTTTAATCTCAGAACAAAGTTCTGTTCTGATTCAGCAGATGCCTGGTCAGACAAATCAGGATAATTTTCTTTTTCCGGATTTAACCCGCCGCCAATGAGCTCTCCTGCCTCAGCAAGAAGGGCATTTTTCTGTCTCTCCAGCTCTTTGCGAATCTCTTCATACTTTTCGCTGCTTTTGGCTTCTTTTGCGTTTTTTACTTTAGTCTTGCTTGTAGGCATAATCTAATTCCTCGCTTTTTACAAAATATACAACATGACATTAATATCCAATTACATTAGCAGAAATAATAATATCAGTCAATAATTATTTGCCCTGTTATAAAGCCCTGCTATTTCTAACTGGGTTTACTGCGCCAAGAACGGATTATATTCTTTTTCTTCCTTTATAGCGCTTTTCGGTCCGTGACCCGGCAGGACAATGGTTCCATCTCCAAGAGAAAGCAGTTTATTCTTTATAGAATTTATAAGTGAATTGTAGTCTCCTCCCGGAAGGTTTGTTCTGCCGATTGAACCTGCAAAGAGTGTGTCGCCGGTAAACACTACGCCGTCTGCATGTATGCAGATGCCGCCGGGTGAATGGCCGGGCGTGTAAAGTATCTTTAAGGTTAAATCACCAAGCGTCAGACTCTCATCATCTTTTAGAAATCTGTCAGGAGTCGGAGGGCTGTCAACCTTTACGCCAAAGATGAGATTCTGCGAAGGAAGCGTCTTTAAAACATGCATCTCCATTTCATGAATCAGAAATTCTGCGTTTGTAGCCTTTTTTATTTTGCCGATAGCGCCTATGTGGTCAAAATGCGCATGGGTGTTAATGATGTATTTTAGATTAAGGTTGTTTTTTTTGATAACATCAAGTATCTCATCGCTGTTGTCTCCAGCATCTATTACCGCAGCATCCCTGCTCTTTTCATCTGCAATAACATAACAGTTTACCTCAAGTGGTCCTACTACAAGTGTCTTTAAAAACATTGTTCCCTCCTACAGTCTGAAACGTTCTTTTATCATCTCCAGAAAAAAATGCGTTTCTTCGCTCTTTAAAATAATATGCGTAATGACATATAAAAATATGCTAAAAATAATGGTGCCGCCAAGTATCAATATCTTATCCATTATATAACCCTTGGTCTGCCAGATTCCCATGCCGGCAACATACCACGCAACGGCTGCTACTATCAATGATGCTGCAATAGTCCTTGCCAGAGATTTGATTATCCTTTTTCCTTCAATGCTGCCAAGCCTTTTTCTCAAAAGATAGAGTAGTAAGGAAAAGTTCACAATTGATGCAATTGATGTTGCCAATGCAAGCCCCTTGTGTTTCAGGGGAAACATCAAAATGATATTTAGTACAATATTCACACCCACTGCAATTGCCCCTATCTTTACAGGGATTTTTGTATCATTTAAAGAATAAAAGGCAGAGACAACAATCCTTACACCAGCAAATGCCCAGAGGCCCACAGAGAAATATATCAGTGCATCTGCTGTGCCAATGGTTGCAATGTAATCAAATTTACCATGCTGGAAGATAAGGCTAATAATGGGGATACGAAGAAGGATTAATCCAAACATTGATGGAATTGTTATAAATAAGATGAGCCTGAGTCCAAATGATAAAGTCTCTCTGAGTCCTTCATAATTATGCCTTGCCGCCTGCTCTGCCATTGAAGGAAGTATTGCAGTGGATAAGGCAATTGCAAAAACACCCATTGGAAAATTTACAAGCTCCCTGCTGTATGCAAGATAAGAGATGCTGCCATCTGCTAAAAAAGACGCGAGTATGGTTGTTATAAAAAGATTCACCTGCGCAACAGACTGGCCAAGCATTGCTGGAATGAGCAGATTCTTGATGCGAACAACCCCTTCATCTGAAGGCGCGAGCCTTAGCCCAAACATCATATCTTTATTTCTAAGACTCGGAATCTGAAACAAAAGCTGAAACAATCCGCCGAGCAGAATGCCGATAGAAATAGCTATTGCAGGCTCTTTAAAAAACGGCGAGACAAAAACTGCGGATGATATTATCATGATATTAAACATTACAGGAGAAAGCGCTGATGCGCCAAATGATCTTAGGGAATTTAAAATCCCCATTGCAAGGGCAGACAGGCCGATAAAAAGGAGAAAGGGGAACATTATTCTGGTTAATAGAACGGTATATGAAAATTTTTCCGGAGTATCGTAAAAGCCCGGGGCAATAATCCTGACTATAAATGGCGCTATAATAATTCCAATGGCGCAGACGAATACCAGCATAATCAGCAATAATGTAAATACTGCCTTTACAAGCTTTTTTGCATCTGCCCTTGTCCTGTTTGTCAGGTAATCTGTAAATACAGGGATGAATGCAGCAGACATTGAGCCCTCTGCAAAGAGGTCTCTTAAGAGATTCGGTATGCGGTATGCGGCAAAAAAGGCGTCTGACATCCTTCCAGCGCCAAGATAGTGCGTATATATCATCTCCCTCACTAAGCCGAGTATGCGGCTTGCTAATGTGGCAAGGCTTATGATACCCGCTGCCTTTGTAATCTTCTTGTTTTCGCTCATTGGGCTTTTTCCCTTGACAATACTGCCGATTCTATGCTAAAAAAACACCTCAATATTAATTAAACTATATCTTGGAGGTAAAATTGGCAACACATAAATCAGCAGTTAAAAGGACCCGTCAGGCCCTTGTGCACAGAGAAAGAAACAGGACAGTAATCTCTGCACTAAAGACTATTACCAAAAAAGTACTAACAGCTATAGAAAACAGCAACCTTGAAGATGCAAAAAAAACTTTGCGATTAGCAGCCTCTACATTTGCCAAGGCAGCAGAAAAGGGTATTATACATAAAAATAATGCAGCAAGAAACATCTCGCGATTAACCCTAAAGGTAAATAACCTTGTTAAAGGCCTCGGCGCCCCGTCAACAGAAGAAGGCGCAAAGAAGGCAGTCAAGGCAAAAACGCCAAAAAAGGCCGCTGCTAAAAAACCAAAGGCAAAGGCAGCTTCAAAGAAGAAATAATAAAGTCTGGATTGCAGGGGCAGCTTTACTGGCTGCCCTTTCATAGCAATGGCAGATGCAAAAGCCGCCGCTGCGCTATCTCTACACCAAAATTCAACAATAGAAAAATTTATCATACAGCTTATCATGCCAATCCTTTAACACTGTTGCAGAGCTTAAAAATCAAGTCATTCAAGATCATCTCCGGAGAATAAACTCCGCCTTTAAGTTCAGAGTCCGCATGAAAAAAGAGCTTGTGCTTTTTTAGAATTTCGTCAAGGGTAAAATTTCTAAGCTGTTCTCTGAATGCATTAAAGATATTTCCAAATAACCCGATCTTTTTTGAAACCTCCGGCGCGGAAAGGCCGTCTCTCTGATACTCTATTGCCCTTACCATAAGCCTGAACTGCCTTGCGATCATTGCAAGTATCATAAGAGGCGGCTCGCCGTCATTCAGCATCTTCTTCAATATCAGAAGCGCTTTTTCAAGCCTCTTTTCACCAATTGCATTTATAAGATTAAATATAGAATATATCCTGCTTTTGCCCACGAGGAGCTCAACATCATCTGTGTCTATCTTCTTTTTTGACTCACAGTAGGAAGAAATCTTTTTCAGCTCATTATCTATGATGCCAAGCTCATTGCCTGCAACCTCATAAAATATATTAAGCGCATCCTCTGTAAACTCAAGGCCATAAGACTTTGCCCTGAATCTTATCCATGATTTGATCTGGTTTTCATAAAGCGGCCCGCAGGCGGTTATCATAGAATCATTCTGAAGCGCCTTAAAAAACTTTGTCCTCTGGTCTATTTTTTTTGCTGTAATAATCAGGCAAGTTGAAGAAGAAGGGTTTTTAAGGTAATCTGCGAGCCTATCAAGGCTTGATGCAGGATATTGGTCAATATCCCTTAACACGACAACCCTTTTTTTAGCCATTAGCGGAAGGGTGCATACGGCATTTAACGCCTCATCAATGCTGTTTTCTTTTGCATAAAAGAGATTATAATTAAAGTCCTTCATCCCGTCTGGCAGCGCCTTATCAACTATCTTGTCAACTGCCTCTGAAATCAGAAGCCCCTCTTCACCCACAAGCGCATAAACAGGAAAGGAGATGTCCCCCTTTTTTAATTCCTCTATTAAATCCTGATACTGTACCATAATCACCTAAATTTCCACGGCAAAGTCATTATTAGAATCCCTCAAATACACGCGCCACTAAGTCCGAAGCAAATCTTTTAGATGCCTCTTCTATTGCCCTGTCCTTTGCAGTCCTTGTTGCAGAGATATCGCCTGAAACCTTATAATCTGCTGACTGAGTAAGCGCAGGCTCCTTCCAGATAATCTTATTCTCCTTTACATCCTCTAAAACCAGTTCACACTGTATTACCACCCTGTATTCAAGGACATTATCGCCTCTGTCAAAGGATAACGGCGCAAGACTAAAGGCATATATCCTGCCCTTAAGCACTGCATCTGCCTTTGAACTGTCAACAACCTTTAATCTTCCATCTCCAATAAACTCCTGAATCACCTTGTTTGTAATAACGCTTTCAATCAGAGGCTCCTGCGTTGAATTAACAAATATTGGAATTGCAACTGCCTTTATATGTGAAGGGAGTTCATTCGCCCTTCCTGAAAAGCGGTAGCCGCAGGAGGAAATAATTAAGAGAAATAACATAGCAATTGATATTTTTTTTAAATTTATTTTCATATTTTACACCACAATATTCACCAGCTTGTTCTGCACAACAATAACCTTTTTTATTTCCTTCCCGGAAATCCATTCCTTAGTCTTTGTGTCAGCAAGCGCAGTCTTTTTGATATCCTCCTCTGCTGTGTTAGCAGGAAGGTTAACCCTTCCCCTTACCTTTCCATTTATCTGAATCACAATCAGCATCTCCTCTGCCTTTATTGCATCTTGATTATATTGCGGCCATGCAATATTAATAACAGAGCCCTTATTCCCAAGCATTGACCAAAGCTCATCGCATATGTGAGGGGCAAAGGGGGAAAGGAGGATAATTAATGCCTCAAGGGCAGCCTTCATGACAGGGGCATGATTAGCCCTCTTTTCCCCCTCACCCTTACCCTCTCCCACAAGGGGAGAGGGGATTTTAATGTCTCCGCTTCCGGATATCTCGTTTACCAGCTCCATCATAGCTGCAATAGCAGTATTAAAATGAAAGTCCCTCTCCATGTCCTCTGCAACCTTTTTTATGGTCTGGTGGGTCTTTCTATAAAGCGCCTTTTCATTGTCATTTAACATGGCAATTTCTATCTCAGATTTTGCATCTTTAATCTCATCGCTGTATTTTACCACAAGATTCCATACCCTGTTCAAAAATCTCCAGGCGCCATCAACACCCTGATCGCTCCACTCCAGATCCTTTTCAGGCGGAGCTGCAAAGAGTGAAAAGAGCCTCACAGTATCAGCGCCATAGGCGTCTATCAGCTTATCAGGGTCTATAACATTCTTTTTTGACTTGGACATCTTTTCAACACGTCCTCTTTCAACCGCTTTTCCGCAGAGCCTGCATTTGTCATCCTTAACATCTTCGGGAAACAGCCATCCATGCTCAGGGCATCTTAATGTCTCTTTGCAGACCATGCCCTGTGTAAGAAGGTTTGTAAAGGGCTCGTCTATCTTTGTCAAGCCGAGGTCGCGCACCACCTTTGTAAAAAATCTTGAATATAAAAGATGCATAACAGCATGCTCAATGCCGCCTATATACTGGTCAACAGGCATCCAGTATCCTGCCTTTTCTGAATCAAATGGCCTGTCATTATTTTTAGGTGATGTGTAACGGAGGAAATACCATGATGAGTCCACAAATGTATCCATTGTATCTGTCTCTCTTCTTGCATCACCTTTACACTTCGGACATTTTACATTTACAAAACCCTTTGCATCCAAAAGCGGTGAGCCGCCCTTTCCAGTAAATGCAACATCCTTTGGGAGCTTCACAGGCAAGTCTTTTTCAGGCACAGGCACAATGCCGCATTGATTGCAGTATACCATAGGTATCGGCGTCCCCCAGTATCTCTGCCTTGATATGCCCCAGTCCCGCAAACGATAATTTACGCGTCTTTTGCCAATGCCATTCTTTTCAAGATAATCTACAATCCTCTCCTTTGCATCTGATGAAGAGAGGTTATTAAACTCCCCTGAATTTGCAAGAAAACCGTCATCAACATAGGCATCCTTCATTGCATCAACTGAGAGTGTTCTTTCAGGATTCTGTATAACAAGCTGCATTGAAATATTATATTTCTTTGCAAATGCAAAATCCCTTGTATCATGGCACGGCACAGCCATAACTGCGCCTGTACCATATTCCATCAGCACAAAATTTCCAATCCATATTGGAATCTCTTTTTTTGTAAATGGATTAATTGCATAGGCGCCAGTGAAAATTCCTTCCTTTTCTGTCCCTTCCCCTGTCCTTTCTATCTTATCCTCCTGCATCACCTTTTCAATAAACTTCATTACATCCTTTTCCGTGTTTCTGCCCTTAACCAGAACCTTAACCATTGGGTGCTCTGCTGCAATACTCATAAAGGTTGCGCCAAAAATAGTATCCTGCCTTGTTGTAAAGACAGTAATCTTTTCTTTTGTGCCAGCTATGGGAAAATCTATCTCAGCGCCAGTGCTCTTTCCAATCCAGTTCCTCTGCATCATCAGCACATTCTCTGGCCAGCCGGGAAGCTTATCTGTATATGAAAGGAGCTCCTCTGCATAGTCAGTAATCTTAAAGAACCACTGCTCAAGCTCCTTCTGCTTTACAATAGAGTCGCACCTCCAGCACTTTCCATCCTCTACCTGCTCATTTGCAAGGACTGTCTCGCATGAAGGGCACCAGTTTACAAAGGACTTCTTTTTATATGCAATGCCCTTTTCATACATCTTTAAAAAGAGCCATTGGTTCCATTTGTAATAATCCTCATCGCAGGTTGCTATCTCCCTGCTCCAGTCATAGCTCAGGCCGAGCTTTTTTATCTGCGCCTTCATGCTTGCAATATTTTCATATGTCCATTTTGCAGGATGTATCCCCTTTTCAATAGCAGCATTCTCTGCAGGCATTCCAAAGGCATCCCAGCCAATTGGGTGAATCACAGAATAACCATTCATTATCTTATAGCGGGCAATAACATCGCCTATAACATAATTCCTCACATGTCCCATGTGTATCCTGCCGGAGGGATATGGAAACATCTCAAGGCAGTAATACTTCTTTTTCTTCGGGTCTTCCTTTGAAACAAAAAGCCCCTCCCAGTTCCCCTGCCACTTTTGCTCTATGTCTTTTGGAGTGTATTTATTTTCCATAAATTGTTTGTTTACCCAGTTAGAAAAATTTTTCTAACGAGGTAAAATTATCACAATAATTCCTTTTTCGCAAGGGCTTTCTCTTTGACTAACATTGCGCACTTTTCTGGCACCTTCTTGACAATTATGCGCTATTCCTATATTGTAATATTAAAATCAAAAAGATAATTTTAGAAACGAAAACGTGTATAATATCCTTTGAAGGAGAAATTATGAAGGCTATAGAGATTAAAAAGGATGTTTTCTGGGTTGGCGCTATAGACTGGGGCGTAAGGGATTTTCATGGCTATGTTACGCCTAATGGAACAACCTATAACAATTATTTGATTATAGATGAGCAGATAACTCTTGTTGATACAGTGAAGCACAATTTCCACGAGATTGCCATTGATAACATAAAAAGCGTTGTCAACCCGGCAAAAATAGCTAATCTAATTATAAACCACATTGAACCTGACCATGCAAGCAGTATTGATAAGATTATGGGGCTTGCGCCTGATGCAACCATATATATATCAGAGAGGGGCAAAAAGGGGCTTGACAGATACTTTGATACATCAAAATGGAAATTTAAGATAGTAAAGACCGGAGACATATTGAATACAGGCAGATACAGCCTCCTATTTCTTGAAACGCCCATGATTCACTGGCCTGATTCAATGATGACATATGTAAAGGAGGCGAGGCTTCTTATCTCGCAGGATGCGTTTGGGCAGCATCTTGCCACATCTGCCAGATTTGATGACGAATTTGTTGAGTGCTCCTCTTATGCTGAACTTGATGATGCTGTGATAGATTACTATTCAAACATACTCATGCCATTCGGCCAGCTTATCAAGGCGAAGATAGCCGAGATAGAAAAACTTGGCCTTGAAATAGATATGATTGCGCCGGACCACGGTGTGATATGGAGAAGAGAGCCGAAAAGGGTTGTGAAGAAGTATATAGATATGGCAGATGGCAAGGCTTCGCTGAGGGTTGCCATAATCTATGATACTATGTGGTACAGCACAGAATATATGACGCTTCCAATCATGCAGGGTATAAGGGATGAGGGTATAGACTGCAAGGTGATAAAACTGCGTGCAACACCCATGAGCGTTGCTATAAAGGAATTCTGGAAATCAAGGGCCTGCCTTATCGGAACCCCGACTCTGAACAATGTCATGTTTCCTACAGTTGCAGAGTTTATGACCCATTTGAGGGGGTTAAGACCAAAGAACCGTATTGCCGGCGCCTTTGGAAGCTACGGATGGGGCGGCGGGGCGGTAAAAGAGGCGTATGAGGAATTCAAGCGTATGGGGCTTGAGGTAGCAGAGCCGGGCATTCAGGTTATTTACAGGCCTTCTGCTGAAGACGAAAAACAGTGTTATGCGTTTGGAAGAAGCTTTGCAAAAAAGGTAAAGGAATATCATAAAAAATTTGAATAAAGGGGGTATTTAATAATGTGGGAATGCACAGTATGCGGTTATGTATATGATGAAGAAGAAGAGGGAATCCCATTTGAACAGCTTCCTGCTAACTGGAAATGTCCTGTATGCAATGCGCCAAAGGATGCATTTAAGAAAAAAGGATAAAAGAGGGAAATGCCAATGAAAGTAGCAGCGTTTCATGGAAGCCCAAGGATAGAAGGAAATATAGATATTTTGCTGAAAGAGACATTAAAGGCAATTGATGAAGCAGGGCATGATGTAAAGTTATTTAAGCTTAATAATCTGAGCATCAAGCCGTGCCAGGATTGCGGCGGCTGCGACGAGACAGGCGTCTGCATTATAAATGATGATATGGATGAGATATATGATGCAATAAGGGAGGCTGACAGGGTTATTCTAGCGTCGCCTATCTTTTTCTTTGGCCTGAGCGCACAGGCTAAGATAATGATTGACAGGTGCCAGTCATTTTGGTGCGAAAAATATCTGCTAAAAAAACCGATTCCAGAAGGTCAATATAAAAGAAAAGGACTTTTACTGCTTGTTGGAGGAATGAAGAAAGAGATAGGCATACAATGCGCTGAGGCAGCAGCTAAAGCTTTTTTCAGGTCAATAAGCATTCCATTACATGAGACGCTGAGCTTTACTGGAATTGATAAAAAGGGCGCAATCCTTCAACATCCCACTGCTTTAAAGGACGCATATGAAGCAGGCAAAAGGCTTGCAGCAATCGTCTGAAAGGTTTTGCATTTGAATTTGCACTCCCACCAAATAGTGGACACACCGAAAGAATAGGTTTACAATATAACAATAGAACATTATGCAAGCGCTGATTTCCGTGACATGCTTAACAGCTATGGCAGCCTAACTTAACTCTGTGTCAGTGAAAGCCTGGAAAGATCAGTCTTCCTGTATCCTCAACAATCGTCACCTCTGTATTAAACCCCGCCGAGATTTTTTCAAGATGATTAATCACCCTCTTTGCCTCATCTCCCTTTAATACTTTTGGCTGGAAAAGGACATCAATATTAAAAACAGAGATAGGAATGATTTTTGCCTCGCTTATGCCGGCTTTATTAAATTTTATAGAAAGCATCATCCCGTCCTTTACATTCTTGCTGTAAGAGCCAAAGGCAAAATTGCCAATGCTGTAGGCAATCAGGCCATTTTTATACAGCTCTATCCCCTGCAATACATGCGGGTGATGGCCTAATACAATAGATGCGCCCCAGTCAATGGCATTATGTCCCATATTAATCTGATACTCCTTTGGCTCAGTCATAAGCTCTGCGCCCCAATGAAAGGAGACAATAACAATGTCATTTTTTTGTTTTGCCTTCTTGATATCCTTTTCTATAAATTCAGGGACACCGGGGGCAGAGCCGGGCTTATCTTGCTCTGCATAAAAGTGCAATGGAAAAGTAAATGCATAGGCAAGAAAGGCGATCTTTATGCCATTAATTTCAAACAGGGCAGGTTTTCTTGATGCAGACAAATCCTTTCCAGAGCCAATGCCTTGAATATTATTTTTCTGCAAATGCTCAATTGTCTCAAATAAGGCATCAGCCCCAAAATCCATTATATGATTATTGGCAAGGGAGACAACATCAAAACCTGCATTAGCAAGCCCTTCCGCTGCCTTTGGATCTGTTTTAAAGGTAAATTCCTTTCCCTCTTCTTTTACGCCTTTTTTAGCGATCGGGCCTTCAAGGTTGC
>CAKKRA010000408.1 GCA_919902475.1 Nitrospiria bacterium | reverse complement strand
TTCAGGCGCCTTATAATCCCAACTATATTGTCTCCATGCTGCTGGACTCAAAGGGACGAATCTGGTGCGGCACTTGGGGAGGCGGACTCTCTGTATTTGAAAACGGCAAATTTAAGACATATACTACAAACGAGGGCTTAATTGGGAACTATGTCCCTATGCTGAAAGAAGGGCCTGATGGCTCTATCTGGATAGGCCAGAACAAAGGCCTTTCCAAATTAAAGGAAGGGATGTTTGGAAGCAAGTTTACCAATTATACAAAAAAAGAGGGGCTTTACGGCGATATCGTTTTTTCAATGACTTTTATGCAAAATGGCTCGGCATGGGTGGGAAGCTTTGGCGGCGCAAGCAACTTCACTAAGGGATTAAAATAAGTGATAAAGTAGGGACATGCCATGGCATGTCCCTACTTTATCTTATGAAAGATTGCGCCACCAGATTCCTTCTTCGTCAAATGGCAGGTGATGCATGTAGATTCAAATATTCTCTTGCCTGTCCTTAACTCCTCTGAAAGATTATTTTCCTCTCCATTATAAAGAAAATACTTGACTGCCTCAGGATATTTTTTCTCAAAATCATACCACTGATTCTCAGGGGAATGATAATTAATATTTTCAAACTTCTTTTCAATAAATGCATAACGGATAAAGGCTGCAACGCTTTTAATCTCCGTATCTGTTAATATTTCCTTAAAGGGTTTCATTGCAGTTCCATCCCTTCCGTTTTTAATGGAATAGAACATGCGGTGATTATCAATCCCCTTCATTTCAGATGGGTCTGTAAAGTTTCTGGGCTTGGGTGAAAGGACATTTGCTGCCAATGTCTTGCCATTGCCGGAGTAGCCGTGGCAGATGTAGCATCGGAAGTTGTATATATCTCTGCCCCTGGCAGTCTCAGGGGTTAGGGCAGCTAAAACTATTTTTTTTTCTTCGTCTTGATATCAACCTTCATAAAAGCTGTCTGAATATAATCAATAATCAGGTTGATCTCAGATTCTGAAAGCTGAGTCTTAAAGGCCTGCATAGCTGTTCCCTGCCTGCCGTTGATAACGGAATCGCGCATCCGTTTTCTGGTCATAACCTTAATTACCAGTGGGTCAGTAAAATTTTTGGGCTTCGGATTAAGCTCATGAGATACCCATGTATTGCCGTCTCCCTTATCGCCGTGGCATACAGAGCAGTTTTTCTGGTAAAGCTCCTCTCCCTCTTTAATGGGATTTGATTCTGCTGCATAGGGGGCTGGCAAATAACCTGCTGCCACAAACAGGCCAATAATAAATGATATCAGATATTCCTTTTTCACAGACTTTATTCTAATGGGTTAATATATAATTGTCAAGGGGGATGCCAAATTTTTATCAAGTTGAATTTTTTTATTGACACCTTATAGCTACTATGCTAAAAATTATTCACTTTACTAAAAGCAAATCTCAAAAATCTTGAAAAGGGGGGAAGGTATATGAGACATTTTAGGTTTTTACTAGTTACTCTAATTGTATTAGCGGCGATTACCGGCTTGGTGTGGCTGGGTTTTGCGCCAAAGGCAGATGCGGAGTATGCCGACATTATTATAAATAAGCAGGCAGAAAAGCAGGGTATGCAGCCAGTAATGTTTCCACACTGGTTTCACAGGGTTAGGTTTAAATGCAAGGTGTGTCATGAGGATATCTTTATTATGAAGAAGGGTTCAAATGATATAAATATGTCCTCCATCATAAAAGGCAACCACTGCGGAAAATGCCATAATGGAAGGATTGCATGGGCGCCGCTTTCATGCGGACGCTGCCATTCAGTGGGCGGGAATCCTGACGGCCTTTTAACAACAGGGGCGACGGCGCCGCCAAAATAGGTTTTTATTATTAAACCTATTAAACCTAAATTCTGGAGGAATATAAAGATGATAACCCTTAAAAATAGATTTTTTAGCATTGTATTTGCAGTAGTTATAATTTTCGCGATAAATAGCTGTGCAACACAGAAGGACGCCAAGGCGCCGGCAGCAAAGGAGACAAAGAAAGAGGCAGCCCCAAAAACAGAGCCGGCAAAGGTAGTTGAAGCAGCAAAACCAGCAGAGCCAGCTCCGGCAAAGAAAGAGGAACCTGCAGCAAAGCCATCAACAAAGACATCGGAAAAGGCGCCGGCAGCAAAGGCGCCGCAGATTGACCCTTCACAGGCAATATTTCTTGACAGCACAGGGACAGTTGCTGGCACAGGCGACCCTACAAAGGTTGTAGGCGCAGCAGAAAAGGCAGGCATGGCTCCGCATCCAATGGCGCTCGAGCTTGCTAAACTGCCAAAGGATAAATATGGCCTGATTGACTGGGCAGCAATCGTTAAAGAGGGAAAGATAAAACCATGGCATTCACTTGACCCAAATGCTCCGCCAGATATGACATTTCCTCTTGAAGTCGTAATTAAAACAAAGAGTATGTCTATGGAGGATGTAGTATTTCCGCATTTTATCCATACCTTCTGGCTTAACTGTACAAACTGCCACCCTGCAATATTCAATATGAAGGCAGGCGGCAATCCTGACATGACAATGGCAAAGATCGCAGCAGGCCAGTATTGCGGCAGATGCCATGACAAAGTGGCATTTCCACTTACAGACTGCCAGAGGTGTCATGTAAGGCCAAAGGGGGCAAAGTAATTAATTGAAACGGATAATTTCTCTCATTATTATTGGCTCACTTTTTTATTTATCGCAGCATAGTGTAAGTGCGCAGGAGAAAGAGAAGATAATCTTCAATAAATATGCAGAGAAGTTTGATATGAAGCCTGTGGTTTTCACACACGGGCTTCATATCAAGAGAAATAAATGCGAGATATGCCATGACGCAATATTTATTAAGAAGAATGGCGCCAATGATATAAATATGGCTAAGAATTCCAAGGGGCAGTACTGCGGCAAGTGCCATAATGGGAAGGATGCATATCCGCTGCTTAAATGTGAGAGATGCCATTCAGGTGAAACGACAATTAAAAAGAAATAAAAGAAGAGGGGCGGTTGATAAACCGCCCCTCTATGCGATTGATATATGAATGAAGTTTTTAAATTAATTATTAGATTTTACCTGCCCCTTATTATTGTTCTGCCTGTAGTAATTGAAAGCTGCGCAAAAAAGGAATTGGTTTTTAAAACAGTGGAAAATCAGCCTGCTGCCTTTTCGTACCTTCCGCGCACAGAGGACGGTTTTATTGACTGGGTTGCTGCAATAGACAGGGGAATAATCAAGCCCAGAGACTCAATTGAATTAAAGCCTACCAAGCTGCAATCACCCCCCTTAAACCTTGATATTGTTTTTGATTCAAGGACAATGCCTGCAGTGACTTATCCGCACTATCAGCATACCCAGTGGCTTGACTGCACAAACTGCCATCCAAAGATTTTCAAGGCTCAGAAGGGCGGCAACGGCATAACAATGGAAAAGATATTCGGCGGTGAATTCTGCGGCAGGTGCCACGGCACCGTTGCCTTCCCGCTTAAATACTGCGAACGTTGCCATGTAAAGAAATAGCTACCTCACCTTAAACTTTATCGGCACAATCCCCACATACTCGTCTTTCTCGTCATCTGATACCGCATTGAACCGCCAGTTCTTCAGGTATCTGATAGCTATCTCTTCAAGTTTAGCATCCGCCTTTCGTACCGGCATAACATCCACTACAGAGCCGTCGCTAAGGATTCTGAATTCAAGTTCAATTGTAACAGTTACTGATGTATCAACAGACGGGGGTGAAGGCCTGAAAATAAGCTTTCTTTTGCCAGCGCTGCCTTTTATCCCGAATGACTCGCTGCTGCCTGCTGCCTCGCCCTTTTTATTTGTAGAAAGCGCTGTCTGCGTATTCCTCCCCTCTGTAATAAGTCCTTTACTCGGCACCGGGATATCAGGATCTAAAGATTTTTTAGAAAATAATGCTGTCTCCTTTTTCCCTGTGTCTGACCTTGTTGGAAGGCCGATTCCCGGACGTATGTCCTTTACAGGCTCATCTATAACAGGCTTTTCCGCAGACTTCTCAGGCTGAGGCATACTCTTTGCCTTGGGTATCACAGGGGCTGCCTTTTGTATTATAGGCGCGGGCACAGGAAACGGCGACTGCATCTCTTCTTTTATTGATGGTATTGGTATGGGGTCAATGGTATTAATCAGTGTAACCTCTGTTATAGTCGGCTCCTTTATCTGCATAAAGAATGGAGGAAAAAATACAAGAAAAAAGACAATAATAAAATGAAGCGAAATGGAGATGATTATCTCCTTGGTTATCCTGTTGGAAATAACAAGGGGCTGCAGCCCCTTGTTAATATATTCTGCTGTAATAGCGCTCTTGTTCATTTATTAATAGTCTCTTTTAAATCCTTTATCTTTTCGCCTGAGGCTTGCACAGCCTCTTTATTCTTTGATTTATCCATTATCCTTTGATAAATGGCATACGCGGCAGTATACCTTTTTTCTTTCTCAAAAATCTCCGCTGTTTTTAATTGCGCCAGAGAGCCCCACTTTTCTATCTTTGAATATAGGTAATAAGTCTTCATAAACTCTATCTTTGCATCATCGCTCCTGCCTTCAGCAAGCGCCAATTCTCCGAGGTTGAATTGCGCCTCTGCAGCAATCTCCTCATTCTGGAATTCAGTTGCCTTTTGATAGAAGGCGGCAGACGTCTTCTTATCCATCTTGTCATTGCGGTAGTATTGCGCCAGCGAGAGATATGCATTTGGCGTTATCTTGTGCTCTGGATATCTCTTTACAAATTCATTATAGGTCTTTATTGCATCATCTGTCTTTTTTGATCTGCCGTATGCTGCGGCTGTATTGTATATCGCATCTGGCGTATTTGCATTATCAGGATAGAGTGAAACGAATTTTTTATAATGTATAATTGCATTTTCATGGTCTGCAATCTGGAAATATGACTCAGCTATCTTATATCTGGCATCTATCAGGTATGCGCTCTTTGGATAATTATTTATGAGCTGGTTGAGGCTTGAAATGGCATCATAAAATCCCTTTGTTTCAAACAGTATCCTGCTGATTCTATACAGAGCGGTATCTGAAAATTCACTGGTCTCTGAGATTGACAGGACAGTTCTGTAGGCAAGCAGGGCTTCCCTGAGCCTTTTCTTTGCCTCAAGCTCCTCTGCTGCCTGGAACTGCAGTGTTATTGATATCTGAGCCTTTGGATTCTTTTTTACAAACCTTTCTGTTTCAGCCCTTGCAGCCTCGCTGTTGCCGAGCTGCTTGTGTGATACGATGGTGCCGTATTCAGCGTCCTTTACAAAGGAACTATTATGGTGTTTGTATTTTACATTGTTATAATATTCCAGAGCCTTTGTATACTCCTTAAGATTGTAGTAAGAATCACCAATCTTTAACAATGCCTCTGCTATAAACGGACTCTTGGGATAATTAGTTACATGATTGCTGAATTCTGATACAGCCTTTTTATACTCATTCATACTGAAATACGACCAGCCCAGGCGGAATGACGCCTCCTCTGCCTCTTTTGTTTTTGGCGTCCTTGTTACTATATTCTTAAAGGCAGCAGCAGCATCCTCAAATTTTTCTTCCTTATACATGGTAAGCCCTGCCTGCAGGGCTATCCAGTTATTCTGGCTGCTTTCAGGATACTCCTTAATAAGCTGTACATAGGCCTTGTAATATGCGCTAAAATCCTTGAGCCCCAGATAGGAATCCGCAATGCGGAACAGGACATCCTCCCTTAAAGCGCTTTTCGGATATTTATCTATGAAGATATTAAACGCCTCTGCCGCCTCTTTAAAGAGCCTCTTCTTATAATAGACCCATGCCCTGCCATATTGAACCTTTTCAGCAAGCGGGCTTGAATTTTGTATCGTCTGATAAGACGAAAGCGCATCATCATATTTTCCTAAGGCAGAGAGCGATTCTGCTATCAAATAATTTATGTCATCCTTATGCCTTGCAAGTATCGGCTTGCCTTTTACAGGCTGCAATTTCTTCAAAACCCTCTCATATTCCTGTCCCTGATACAGAATGATGCTGGATTTGTATGAAGCAATTATGCTAAGGAGGGGTCTTTCCGGATTCTTTTCAGCCTTCTCATAACTTGATAGCGCCTCGTTAATCTTTCCATCCTGATAAAGAATTTCACCGAGCATAAATTCAACAACTGGCGCAAGGTCAGGCTGAAGGGTATTCTTTGCGAGAAATTGGAATATCTTCAAGGCATCCTTTTTATTTTTATTCTTGTAATAATAGATAGCAACCTCAAATTCTATATAATCTGAAAAATTTGTTTGAGGGTTCATCTGCTTCAGCCTTTTTGCCTCTTCCCTTGCCTTTTCCATCTTGTTCAGGGCAATGTATGCCAATGCAGTCCTGTATATGGAGGCCTCAAGATATTTTATGTCAGTATTTATGTTTATGCCCCAGACAATATTTTTAATCCCTTTTATATCAGACCTCTGGAATGATATGCCCCCGGTTTCCGAGCCCTTTCCAGAGACGCCAAGGCCATACAGCGCAGTATTTATCAGAAGGCTTTGCGGAAAGGGAAAGCGGCTGATAAATTCCCTGTAATTCTCCTTTCCGTCAACAAATTTTGCTATGCCTTCAACAAAGGTTTTTTCATTTAACAGCCTTGATGTCACATCAGAATATGTCAACGTATGAAATACATTGATTGCATCCTCATATTTTTTGAGCCGCATAAGGCAGTCGCCGACCCAGAATTGCGCAGAGTACGCAAGGCTGTTTACGGGTGATTTGGTTGCCTTTGTAAAATAGAATATTGCCTTTTTGTAATCGCCCTCATTAACATAGAGCCATCCTAAGGAATAGTGGGCATAGTCCCAGTAATCGGACTCAGGGTATTTTTTTATTGTATCTTCATATGCGTCAACAGCGTCCTTTAGGTTTCCCATCGCATAATAAGATTCAGCAATCCAGTATGAAGAGGCAGAGGCATATTCGCTCTTTGAATATTTTCTGATTAATTTTTTGAATGCATCAACAGCCTTTTTATATTCCTCATTCTTATAAAAATAGAGGCCGGACTTAAAGAGCGCTTCATCAGCAGGCTCTTCACCTGTGATGCCGGCTAAGAATAATGCAACACTGTTTCCATATACCCATCCTGTTGAAGCCTGCGATGGCCTTGTCTTTTTGAAGTTCTCCTTTGCCCTGGCATCAGGCGTGGTCATGGAATCAGGCGCCTGAACATCATCCTTTAATCCCTTCAGGTCTTTGAAGGGCGCAGCCTTTTCAGGCTTTGCCGGCGGAGCCTCCTGAAGCTTATCCTCCTGAAGCTGCTCATCAGAAAAGATTATAAATTCAGGCAAACGGATAATAACCTTTTCCCGCCCTTCCTCTGCAAATGAAGGCGCTATTGCTGCAGCAAGGGTGCATAAAAATATAAAAATACCAATTGTTTTCATCTTGGTTTTGCCTTTACTATCTTCAGCCTTTCCTCTGCGAATGCCTTTAAGTCCTTGTCCTCTAATATCTCTAATGCCTTTTGATACGCTGCCTGCGCATCATCCCATAACTTTAACCGCTCTTTGTTTACGCCTATCTTTACATAGGCAAGGGAGACCCATGACATATCTGAAATACCGTAGCTAATTATCCTTTCATAGGCGGCTATTGCAGCATTATACTTCTCCCTTGCAGCCTCTGATTCACCCAGATAGTAGCTCGCCTCTGTCCTCATCTCAACAATCTCTGATTCCTGCGCCTTTTCAAAATGAGGGCTTGCCTTGGAGTATTCCTTCTTTTGGATGTATAATTTTCCAAGTTCCAGGTGTGCATCAACGGCTATTCTCTCCTTTGGATAGCTCTCAACTAATTTTTTAAATGCCTTTTGAGCATCAAGATTTCTGGAGAGTTTAAGATTTATATTGCCTGTTCTGAAGATGGCTGCCGGGATAAGCTCACTGTCAGGGTATTTTGCAATAAGCAAATTAAATGATGCAAGCGCTGGTTTCAATGCGCCGCTTCTGTATTCACACCATGCAGCGCCATTTAATGCGTCATCTGACAGGGAATGCTCAGGCATCAGCTCATAAAATTTCTTATAATAATTTTTTGCATCCTTATAGTTTTCTAAATTAAAAAGCGCCTCGCCTGCCCAGTAATACGATTCATTTTTAAATTTGCTCTCAGGAAATCTTTGCGGGAAATTTCTGAATTCCTCTACTGCCTCTTTGTACTTACCCATCTTTACATATGTCTCGCCTAATGTAAAGATGGCGGCATCAGCATTTTTATCAACATTCTTTGATGATGATATGAGCTGAAATATCTTGACCGCCTCATTTGGGCTTTCTAATTTTAGGTATACCTCTCCAAGCCTGATGAGGACTATCTGATACATGCTGCTTTTTGGGTATTTTTCCATGAACCCCATAAACACCTTAATAGCAGGCTGGTATTCCTTCATCTGCGTATAGCAGACGCCGAGCAGATGCGTAACCTCTTCTGCCTTTTTGCTTGAAGGGTATTCGGTGAGTAATCTGCTAAAGGCTAATGCAGCCACATCCCAGAGCTTGTCTTCATAGGCGCCTGCCCCTACAATGAAAAGCTTGTCCTCCGGGCTTAGCCCCCCGCCATACGCGCTTGTGCTTAATATTAAGATTAATGAGATTAAGGCAGATAAGAGGAATATTCTTTTTACTGCCATATTAAATTGCATTACAAATCCCCGTGTATAAGATTATACCGAAAACACCCCTTGTGTCAAGGAAACAAAGATTTGAAAAGAAATTGACTTTTATATGCTATATTGCTATATTTTTTAGATATTTGTGGTATATTAAGAAATAGATTTGATATAAATAAAATATTAGAAAAATAGCGCTTGGGAGGAGAGAATGCTTAAGGAAACATCAAAAATTTGGATGGATGGAAAATTTGTTGACTGGAAGGATGCAAATATTCATGTCTTAACGCATACCCTTCACTATGGTCTGGGGGTCTTTGAAGGGATTCGCTGCTACAAAAGGGGGGACGGCTCAGTTATATTCAGGCTAAAGGAGCATGTTGACAGGCTCTTCTCTTCTGCACACATCTGCTGTATGAAGATACCCTTCACAAAAGAGGAGATTCAGGAAGCGATTAAGGAAACTGTGCGCATAAATAAGCTTGAGGAGTGTTATATAAGGCCGATTGCATACATCGGCTACGGCGAGATGGGTCTGTTTGTAAAGAATAATCCTATTGCTGTTGCAGTTGCTGCATGGCCGTGGGGCACATATCTCGGTGAGGAAGGGATAAAAAAAGGCATTCGTGCAAAGGTTTCGTCCATCAACAGGCACCATGTAAATATAAGCATGACCCGCGCAAAGGTCTGCGGGTATTATGTGAATTCACAGCTTGCAAAAAGAGAGGTTGTAACAGACGGCTATGATGAGGCAATAATGCTTGATACAGACGGCTATGTTGCAGAGGGGCCTGGCGAGAATATATTTATTGTTAGAAACAATGTCTTAAAAACAACACCCCTTACATCAATATTGGAAGGGATAACAAGGGATTCAATCATACAGCTTGCAAAAGAAAAGGGCATTTCAGTTGTGGAGGCAAGGTTTACAAGGGATGAGCTTTATATTGCAGATGAGGCGTTTTTTACAGGCACAGCAGCAGAGATAACGCCTATCCGCGAGATTGACAACAGACAGGTTGGCGCAGGAAAGCCCGGGCCTATTACAACAACGCTTCAGTCCGCATTTTTTGATATTGTACGCGGAAAGGATGCGAAGCACAAAGAGTGGTTGGCGTATATATAATACCCCTCACCCTAACCCTCTCCCGCAAGGGGAGAGGGGATTGAGGATATTCCTTATTATTTCCCCTCCCTTGACAGGAGGGGATTAAGGGGAGGGTGAGAAAGTAATATAATAAATTATTACAAACATTATGTTGCAAACCACAAGACGAGAAAAAATAAAAAGGCTCGCAGAGGACTTTAATCTTGATTTAATAGTCCTCTTCAGGATGGAGACAAAGGGACTCTCCTGCAAGAAGAATGACCTTGATATTGCTGTGCGCTGTAATAAAAAGGAGTGTGATACGCACTGGGACAGGGGGCTGGTAAAGGCTATATCTGAGATTTTCAACAAATCCCGCATTGACCTATATCAGATAAACGAGGCAGACCCGTTTCTTTTGTTTGAAATTGCGTATGACGGCGTGCCAATCTATGAAAAGACCTCTGAGACATACGCAGCCTTCCAGACATGGGCATTGGATAAATTCAAGAAAGCAGAGGCTACCATGAGGCAGGCCATGCCCCGCATGCAGGAGAAATATTAATATCAGATTTAGGATGACCACTATCACTAAATCTGCTATTTGACATACCATGCTCATTCCAGTAATATGTATCCATGTCAAAACCAACGTTATATCTGATTGACGGCAATTCATACATCTACCGCGCCTATCATGCCGTAAGGAGTCTTGCCACATCAAAAGGCCTTCCTACAAATGCAATCTACGGATTTACAAATATGCTATTAAAGATTGTTAAGGAGAAGAAGCCTGATTATCTTGCCATTGCCTTTGATGTAAAAGGGCCTACAAAAAGACACATAGAATATGAACAATACAAGGCGCATCGGCCTGAGATGCCGAAGGACTTGGTTCAGCAGATACCATATATACATAAGCTCGTAGAGGCATTTAATATCCCTGCCATTTTAATGGAGGGCTATGAGGCAGATGATATCATAGGCACAATCTCAAAAAAGATGGAGAAGGACTTTGATGTGATTATCGTAACAGGCGACAAGGACATGCTCCAGCTTATTTCACAGAATATTAAAATCTACGACACGTTGAAAGACAAGGTCTATGAAGAAAAGGATGTAGTAGAGCGTTTTGGCGTTGCGCCTGATAAGGTAGTAGAGATAATGGGACTGATGGGCGATGCGTCTGATAATATCCCCGGTGTTCATGGCATTGGAGAGAAGACTGCAATTGCCCTGATAGCAGAGTTCGGAAGCATTGAAAATCTGCTCGCTAATGTTGATAAGATAAAAAAACCAAAGCTTTCGGAGGCTTTAAAAGGCTCTGCTGATATTGCAAGGCTTAGCAGGGAGCTTGCGACTATTATATTAGACTGCCCTGTTGAAATTAATCTAAATGAATATAAAAAGAAGGAACCGGATAATGCGCTCTTGATAGGCCTTTTAAAGGAATTGGAGTTTACGAGCCTGTTAAAGCAGATTTCAGGCGAGGCGTCCTCATTAGAGAATAAAAGATATTCAACTGTATTAAAAGAAGATGCCCTTCTTGAATTAATAAAAAAGATAAAGGAAAAAGGCGGGCTAAGCATTGATACAGAGACAACAAGCGAAGACCCAATGCTTGCAGAGATTGTCGGCATATCCATTTCCATAGAGAAAGATGAGGGTTTTTATATCCCTGTCAGCCATCGCTATCTTGGGGCGCCGGAACAGCTCAAAAAGGAATGGGTATTGAATCAGCTTAAACAGCTTCTTGAAGACGATAAAATTAAAAAAATCGGGCAGAATATTAAGTATGAGATTATTGTATTCAAGAATCACGGAATAAATCTATCTGGCGCCAGCTTTGACACAATGGTTGCATCCTATCTGTTAAATCCTAATAAATACAGCCACGGCCTAAATAATATTGCCCTTGAGTATCTGAATCACATTATGACAACATACAAGGATGTTACAGGGACTGGCAAGGGACAGAAGAATTTCAGCGAGGTGGATATAGAGACGGCAACTAATTACTCCTGCGAGGATGCAGAGATAACGTATCAGCTTGCAAAACTGCTCGGCCCGATGCTAAAGGAGCAGGGTCTTGAAAGGCTTTTTTATGATGTTGAGGTTCCGCTTATCTCTGTGCTTGCGAGGATAGAGATGAACGGCGTTAAGGTTGATACGGATTTCCTGAGCAGCTTGTCCAAAGAGGTTGATGCGCAGTTAAATGATATTGTTAAAAGGATATATTCACTTGCTAAAGGAGAGTTTAATATAAATTCTCCAAAACAATTATCCGAGGTCCTCTTTACAAGGCTCGGATTAAAACCTGTAAAAAAGACAAAGACAGGTCATTCAACTGATGAAGAGGTGCTTAAAACCCTTGCAAGCCAGCATGAGCTTCCAAAGGAGCTTTTGGATTACAGACAGCTTACAAAATTAAAATCAACATACATTGATGCCCTGCCAAGGATGGTGCATCCGAGGACAAAGAGGATACACACATCTTTAAACCAGACTGTAACATCAACAGGAAGGCTCTCAAGCAGCGAGCCTAATCTGCAGAACATACCTATACGCACAGAGCTCGGCAAGAGGATAAGAGAGGCATTTGTTGCAGAAGAAGGCAAGATGCTCCTTTCTGCTGATTATTCACAGATAGAGCTTAGGATACTTGCCCACCTTTCAGGCGATGAGGTTTTAATAGATGCCTTTAAAAAGGATGAGGATGTACATACGAGGACAGCTATGGAGCTTTTTGGCGCAGCGCCTGATAAGGTTGATTCAAATATGCGGAGATTTGCAAAGACAGTAAACTTCGGCATTGTCTATGGCATGAGCCCCTACGGCCTCTCTTCTGATTTGGGTATTCCAGTTGATGAGGCAAAGGCATACATTGACAATTACTTTGTCCATTACAAAGGTGTAAAGGGGTTTATTAATAAAACAATTTCAGAGGCAAAGGAAAAAGGATATGTAACAACCATGCTGAACAGGAAACGTAATATCCCTGAATTAATGAGTGCAAATGGCGCAACAAGGAATTTTGGAGAGAGGATGGCTGTAAATACTCCTATTCAGGGAAGCGCTGCTGACTTAATCAAGATGGCAATGATAAACATTGATAAGAGGCTTGATAAGGAAAGATTAAAATCAATGATGATACTTCAGGTGCATGATGAGCTTGTCTTTGAGGTGATAGAGGATGAGCTGGAAATTATTAAAGAGCTGGTGAAAAAAGAGATGGAAAATGTAATGCCAATGTCTGTGCCGATTAAAGTAGATATAGGCATAGGCAAGAACTGGAGCGAGGCAGGGTAGTGCAGATTTAGTGATAGGGGTCATCTGCTGCGTTGTCGCTTCGGCCTCGCATCCTGCTGCGGTACGAGTCCTCGCTCCGCCTTGCATCTGACCCCTCTGACTAAATCTGTTACGAGTAATCCCCTCTCCCCTATGGGGAGAGGGAAGGGTGAGGGGGATTTTCTAAGCAAGAAATGCGAAAATCAAAATTTTCAAAAGATATAACAAAAAACTTTAAAATTTTTTTAACGCAATTAAAAAAGAGGGTGATTTATCGCCTGATTTTATTGTGAGTGGAAACCTTAATATATCGCTAAAAGGCAGC